>DAOUYX010000136.1 GCA_030665925.1 Methanosarcinales archaeon
AAAAAGGACACTGGAGCGGGATATTGCTTTGTTGAAAGATAAAGGCTTTACGGAGTTTGAGGGCGCGCCGAAAACGGGCAGATATGTCCTGACAGAGAAAGGAAAGAAGATGGTAGAGGAGCTGGAAGCATGACCGAAAAAGAGCTGCAGTTGATTCTTACGGCTATTTTCAGGAGACCCGCGAGAATAGAGCCCACCGTTTTTGATGAAAGCGGCGGTGTATTTGGCGGTGTATTTGGCGGTATAAACGAAAAAGTCGCTGAACGAATGGGTAAAGTCATTAAGGCATTATATAGAGAGCAACTGAATATTTCTCAGTTAGCCGTTATGACGGGTATCCCAAAAAGGACACTGGAGCGGGATATTGCTTTGTTGAAAGATAATGGCTTTACGGAGTTCGAGGGCGCACCGAAAACGGGCAGATATGTCCTGACAGAGAAAGGAAAGAAGATGATAGAGGAGTTGAAAGCATAAATGATAGAGTCTCGCGATCTTCCACCGTTACCCGAAGGCTGGGTGTGGACGAAAGTTGAAGAAATAGGTCAAATAATAAGTGGTCAAACCCCTAAGGGAGTTAATGAGTATGGTTCCGACGGTGAAATTCCTTATTTTAAAGTGGGGGACATGAATAAACTCGGAAATGAAACGTACATGTTTTATTCTGACATTGCTTTAGATCCTGATGTCATTGATAAGTTAGGTCTTCGGATCCAAAATAAAGGAACGGTTATTTTTCCAAAACGAGGAGGGGCTATAGGAACAAATAAAAAGAGGATATTAGCCCAACCATCAGCTTATGATTTGAATATTATGGGTGTATACCCCTCGATTATGCCGTATTTGTTTTTCTATTACTGGATACTCTCGGTCAATCTTATAACATTGTCAGACGGTTCCAATGTCCCTCAGATTAACCATAAAGATATTCGACCTTTGAGATTTCCACTTTCCCCTCTCCCCGAACAGCACCGCATCGTAGCCAAGCTCGAAGAGCTTTTTACCAAACTGGACGCGGGCGTTGAAGAGCTGAAGAAGGTAAAAGCGCAGTTAAAGCGTTATCGCCAGGCTGTTTTGAAACATGCCTTTGAAGGCAAACTGACAGAGGAATGGCGTGAAGCGCATAAGGATGAGTTAGAGCCTGCTTCGGTGCTTCTCGAAAGGATTAAAGAGGAACGAAAAGAGCAAGCAAAGGGGAAATATAAAGAACTGCCGCCTTTAGATACGTCGGATTTACCGGAGTTGCCGGAAGGATGGTGTTGGAGTAGTCTCGAGTATTACTGTAAAAAAATAACCGATGGTTCTCACTACACTCCAAAATATACTCCCGATGGTTACCCTTTCATAACCATTAGTAATGTAGATGGTGAAGTTATTGACTTTTCGTCAGCCAAATTAATCAGCGAAGATGATTTCAATGCATTGAAGACAAATTGTAATCCTCACTGTGGAGATATTTTATTTTCTAAAGACGGAACAGTTGGGAAAGTTATTGAAGTCAACTTTGAAAAGGAGTTTATTCTCTTATCTTCATTAGCGATAATTCGACCATTTACGGATTTTACGTATTCTCGTTATCTAAAATTTTTATTGCAATCAAGAATGGTTTTAAATCAAGCAACTAAACTCAAAACCGGAACAGCCTTGACAAGAATTATATTAAGAAATCTCAAAACAGTTAAAATACCTATTCCTCATATCCTCGAGCAGCACAAAATCGTTGAAGAAATAGAGTGTCGCTTGTCCATAGCAGACAATGTAGGAAAAGTAGTGGACCAAAGCCTCAAACAAGCTGAAAGATTACGCCAGAGCATACTTAAAAGAGCATTTGAAGGTAAATTAGTGCCTCAGGATCCCACCGATGAGCCCGCGAGTGTTTTGCTTGAGCGAATAAAAGCGGAGCGTGAAAAACGTAAACTTGAAGAGAAGCCGAAACTTAACAAGAATAAAAGAAAACGAGAATTAGTACAAGTACAAAAACAAACGAGGTTTAATGATTATGTCTAATGAAGGTGCTACTGTTGTCCAAAGATTGTGGAACTACTGCAATGTCTTAAGAGACGATGGCGTGAGTTACGGCGATTATGTAGAGCAGCTCACGTACCTTTTGTTTCTGAAGATGGCAGATGAGCAGACAAAACCGCCATTTAACAAACCGTCAACGATCCCTGAAGGGCTTGACTGGCAGAGCCTGCTCGAAAAAGACGGTGATGCGTTGGAGGTTCATTACCGCCATATCCTTGAAACGTTAGGTAAAGCAACGGGTATGCTTGGGATCATCTTCAGGAAATCGCAGAACAGGATTCAGGATCCTGCGAAGCTGAAACGGCTCATCATGCTTATCAGTGATGAGACCTGGGTCGGTTTGGACATCGACGTAAAAGGTGAGATCTATGAAGGGCTGTTGCAGAAGAACGCAGAGGATATAAAAAGCGGTGCCGGGCAGTACTTCACGCCACGACCGCTTATCAAGGCAATGGTGGACGTTATACGTTCTGAGCCGAAAATGACCATCTGCGATCCGGCCTGCGGTACCGGCGGATTTCTGCTCGCATCACATGATTACATCTCCAACCACTATCAACTGGACAAAGAGCAGAAGAAGTTCCTCAAATTTGAGACCTTCACGGGAAAGGATATTGTTGATAACGTGGTAAGGCTGTGCGTAATGAACCTGTATCTCCACGGTATTGGGGGCGAGGAGAGCCCTATTGAGGTCGGTGATTCGCTCATCTCAGATCCCGGTGATCGGTTCGATATAGTGCTGACCAATCCGCCATTTGGCAAGAAGAGCAGCATTACCATCGTCAATGGTGTGGGTAAGGCTGATAGGGAATCATTGATTTATGAACGCCCGGATTTCTGGGCAACGACCTCTAACAAACAATTGAATTTTCTGCAGCATGTGAAAACGCTACTGAAGATAAACGGTAAGGCAGCCATTGTCGTGCCCGATAACGTGCTCTTTGAAGGCGGTGCAGGAGAGACTGTAAGAATAAAACTGCTCCACGAATGTGACGTTCACACCCTTTTGAGGCTTCCTACAGGAGTGTTCTATGCGCAGGGCGTAAAGGCAAATGTTCTCTTCTTTGATAGGAAACCGGCGAGTGAAAATCCGTGGACCGAGAAACTCTGGATATACGATTTGAGAACGAACAAGCACTTCACACTCAAGACGAATCCGTTAAAATATGAGGATCTCCTCGATTTTGTTGAATGTTATAACCCTGAGAACAGGCACGAACGGAAAGAAACGGAGCGGTTTAGAGCTTTTAGCTACGAGAAATTACTACAAAGGGATAAGGTGAGCCTCGACATATTCTGGCTGAAAGACGAGAGCCTTGAAGATGCGGAGAATCTTCCCGATCCTGATGTGCTGGCTCGTGAGATTGCTGACAATCTTGAAGCGGCTTTAGAGCAGTTCAGCAGTATCAGTAATGATTTAGAGGGGGAGTGATATTTGTGGCAAAGACATGAATCTAAAAACCTTAAAACTAGCCTTAAAATCAGATACACCTGTAGAAGAGAACGTGGCGAAATTTATTTAAGAAGTTCGATTAGTTCATCTTTACTCAACCCTGCTTGTTGTAGGATATCAAATAACGTTCCTTTTGCAAGTTCTTTATGTAACGGGACAACGGTTTTGTAATTTTTCTCTGCTGTTACTTTTTGCAACGAGACATGACTGCCCCTATGTCGAACTTCGACAAACCCCGCTTTCTTTAGGGCTCTGATAAGTTCTTTTCCCGAGATAACGGGCAGTTTAGGCATCAGCTACTTCTGCCTCTACTTCCATGGTTGTCCAGTAGGAGTTAGCTGATACTCCAGGCAGGTCTTCAAGCCCAAAACTCTCGATATAAAGCTCGATAGCCTCTTTTAGATTACTCTGCGCTTCCACAAGAGATTCGCCCTGTGATGTCACGCCAAGTTCTGGACACCGTGCCACAAAGAATCTTCCTTCCTGGATGATGGACACCAGAAAGACCTTTTTGCTCTCCATTATTAATATTTCACCTTCTATTTTTTAGCTTCGGCTTCTTTAAATATACTTAAGCATTCAGTATTTAATTTCTTGAAAGAATATGGGTTACGCAAGTTGCTCCTGAGCCACCGATATTATGTGTCATTCCTATCTCCACACCATTGACCTGCCTTTTACCTGCTTCGCCCCTGAGCTGTTGCACAATCTCATAAACCTGCTTTATGCCCGTTGCACCCACTGGATGCCCACCCGCTTTCAGCCCACCGGACGGGTTTATGGGTATACGACCACCCATCTCAGTCTCACCTTCTTCGGTTGCTATTCCGCCCGTACCCTTATCAAAGAATCCTAAATCCTCTATCGCAAGTATCTCCGCGATGGTGAAACAGTCATGAACTTCACAAACGTCAATATCTTTGGGCTCCAATCGCGCCTGCTGATAAGCGCTCCTGCTCGCAACAACAGTCGAGTCAAACGT
>DAOUYX010000001.1 GCA_030665925.1 Methanosarcinales archaeon
TTTTAAAAAATAAAGGGTTTATTTAACGCTAAGAACTAAAAACACTACAAACGGGGTGATAGCAATCATGAGAATGAAAAATGCCATAGAAAACATCAAAGCACTGGACGGAACAGCGATGCGAATCGCCAGGGAAAGACAAGATACTCTCACAAAACCCACGAGTAGCTTGGGAACCTTAGAAGACATATCCATACAAATTGCAGGAATCACGGGCAATCCCTCGCAGGGGATAAAGGATAAAGTAATTATAACGATGGCTGGTGACCACGGCGTTACGGAGGCGGGAGTGAGTGCGTATCCCAGCGAGATTACTGGTCAGATGATTTATAATTTCCTTAACGGCGGTGCCGCAATAAATGTATTGGCGAGACACGTGGGTGCACGAGTGGTTGTCGTTGATATGGGCGTTGCTGTGGATATAGTAAGCGAAACGCTGGTTGATAAGAAAATCGGTTATGGAACCGCGAATATGATAAACGGACCTGCAATGACTCATGATGATGCGGTGCGGTCTATCGAAGCGGGCATAGAAGTCCTCGAACTCGAAGCTGAGAAGGGCATGGATATTGTTGGCGTTGGAGACATGGGAATTGGAAATACAACGCCAAGCAGCGCTATTGCAGCGGTAATAACAGGAGCAGCGGTGAGAGCAGTAACTGGTAGAGGCACTGGTCTTGACGACGAAGGGCTGGAAAGGAAGATAGAGGTAATAGAGAAGGCAATAAGCGTTAATCACCTGAACAAAAAGAACCCGATAGACGTCCTCGCAAAAGTAGGCGGTTTTGAGATCGGCGGGATGGTCGGAGTTATGCTGGCAGCGGCATCGCACAGAATTCCAGTGGTTATAGACGGGTTTATATCAGGTGCCGCAGCGTTAATTGCTTATGAGATAGCACCCGCAGTGAAAGATTACATGATTGCATCGCATCAGTCGGTAGAGCGTGGACATTCGGTGGTTCTCGATTACATCGGGTTGAAGCCACTGCTTGACCTGGATATGCGACTTGGTGAAGGCACGGGTGCGGCGTTAGGAATAAGCATTGTAGAAGCGGCATGCAAAATACTGAACGAGATGGCGACTTTTGAAGCGGCTGGTGTCTCCGAACGATCATAGCGCAACACTATGGAGGTATGTGTCAGTGTTTTTTCCTTCCAAAATCTCATCATCCGGTACAATCAGGAATTTCATATCTCTATGATGGCGGGTGAATCTGCACGCCTTTTACACTCTTTAGCCTTCCTATTTCTTCTATTAACTCTCCCGGTATGTTCCTATCGGTGATAATCGTGAGTTTTGGGTTATCTACCAGATAGGGGTCGTCACTAACCGCTTGTCTTATGCTCACTCCCCGCCTTGCCATGACCGTAGCAACCTCTCCAAGTATCCCTTTTGCTTTCGCATCCATGGGATGAATAATAATCACACTAAGCCCCAACAAAGGAGCAACTTCAGCAAGAAACGCAATAGACCGCATATTCTCAAATACTTTCTTCAATGCGGGCTCTCCTAAAATTCTTTTCACGGTCATATCAACTACCCGCCGATCCACGCCTATCTCACTTGCTATCTGCGTATGAGGTATCTCAATCCCGCCTGAGGCTACTTTCCCTTCGGGACTCACTTGGAATCCTCTCTCCAGTAAGAGTTCTATAACCTTCTTTTGCGATGGTGAACCTTCAAACTTCTCCATTACTTCTTTCCACATCGCTTTCCTCTTTTCCGTTCCCGTAACCGCTTTCCTTTTAAGAAAAGACGTTACCTAAGATTTACGTTACGTAATCTCCGGTGGTGTATTTGGCAGAAGGATATCCCTTCTTACCGATATCCCCTTTTCGTGATATCCTCGCGTATTTCCTCGAATCTCCTCGTTGCGGTACCCACTTTGTCTCTCACTTCCTCTTCTACGGATTGCATACTCACCCGCAAAGACCGCTCCTTCTCGCTCAAATCTCGTTCTATTCGCCGCAATCGCTCATCTATGCTTAAGAACAATAGCGCTAACATTCCGACCGTTATCACTGCTGCAAGTGCAATCGCTGAGTCACGATACCTGCCCCACAACCGATACGTAAGCACGAAGGTAGAGAAGACCATCACCACCGAAAATATTATATTCCTTGCTTCCATACTCATCCCCCTTTTCCCCTCTTTATTTTTACTTGTGCTGGAAATTCATAACCACAATTATCTAACTTTCCGTTTCTATTTAAATATAAAGCCTTTTAGTTTCTGAATGAACTGGTGGAGATGCAAAAAACAGTACTTATCCTGGCAGGTGGGAAAAGCCAAAGATTCCAATCTTTCGATAAATGCTTCATCACGTTAAACAACAAACCACTCATACAGCATGTGATTGATAACCTATCGAGCGTGGCAGACGAGATAATAGTGGCAGTACGAGACGAGCAGCAAGGGGAACAGATCAGAGATGCCATACCAAATAATACCGTTTTGGTTTTTGACACGTTGAAGGGCTTTGGTCCGCTTGCAGGCATACTATCGGGTTTAGAACGGGCTTTCTCTTCGTATTCCCTCGTTATCGGCTGCGATATGCCGTTTGTGAACAGATACGTGGTAGAATTTCTATTTGAGGTAGCTGAGCGTGGTAATTACGATGCAGTCGTGCCGAGATGGGAAAACGGAATGGTAGAGCAATTGCATGCGGTTTATAAAAGAGAGCCGATGCTTGCAGCGATAAGAGATTCGATAAAAAAAGGTGATGCGAAGATACTTAATGTTTTATCACGGCTCAAAAATGTCAATTACATTCCCATGAATACAATAAGAGGCATTGACACGGAGTTGATAACCTTTCGAAATATTAACACGCCGGAAGAGTTGAAAAATTGTGCATCACTGGTTGAGACGGAAATACCAAGAGACGAGAGGCGTAAATAAAACAGTCGTAATTTTAGCTAACCACAGATTACACTGATTCCCACGAGAAAATGTAAACTTTGAGATACAAGAAGTCAGAGAACAGTGGTTAGAATTCTGTTTTCTATTCTTTGATCTCCGGTCTTGTGTCTATCTTGTGGAATCTCGTGGTTTTTTGCACAATTGAGAGAGATAAACTCCAAAAGGCGCTCTCTTACAACTCTTTATCCTTACCTTACCCTCTTTTATCCTCCTCAGGATCGCTTCGTATTCGGGCTTTTGCGCTACGTCAACCTCAACATCTACGGTCGCAAGACCAACGCAGTCCGCGGAATGTGCATCGCTTCCCACAACGGCTATAATGTTGTTGGTGGCTGCCTTTCTCCTCGCCATTTCATTCGCGACTCCGAAGAAATATCTGGAATTGTATGTTTCTATCGCGTCTATGCCGGGATGCACGCAAAGATTACCGATGCTATGGCGGAACGGATGGAAAGGATGCGGCGCAATAATCACAACCGTGCCTTTATTCTCCTTCTCTTTCTCTCTTTGCCGCGCTATTCTTATCGTTTCCTCTGGCGATAACCCTTCCTCTATCCCTTCTTCGACTCCAAGCACAATCAAATGACCTTCGGACGTTGATACTTCTATACCAGGGATAACTATCAAATCCCACTCGTTATCGGCTACGTATTTCCGCGCCGCAGAAGAACCGTCCATCGTGTCGTGGTCGCATATTGCGATACCATCAAGCTTTTCCGCTATCGCGCTTTCTATTATCTCCTCGATGGAGGCACGTCCGTCATGCGAGTAATTCGTATGCACGTGCAGGTCAAGAGTTAGTGTTCGCGTTAGGGGCATTGTACGTCTACTGAGTTTATCTAATGGCATTAAGTTAATCACCAATACAATCTATTCACGCCGTTGATTAGTGCGTGCACCGATGCGATGACGATGTCTTCACTCACGCCACTCGCGGTCATCGTCTTATCTCCCCTGCTTATCTTTACTACTACGTTTACCAGCGCATCCGTTCCACCGGTGATGGCGTCAACATGGTACTCCTCAAGGCGTAAATCGTTCATTGCCCTTCCCGCCAGTGCTTTCCTCAATGCATTTATCGCTGCATCCACCGGACCGATACCAACGTCTGCTTCCACAATATCCTCGCCATCTATCTTCAATCTTATTGATGCCGTTGGCCGAACGTTCTTCCCGGATACCACAGATAAGTCAATAAGTTTTATCTTCTCCTCTCTTTCTATGCTCAGCACGTCCTCGACTATCGCCTGGAAATCCGAATCCGTAACTAATTTACCCTTATCGCCGAGTTCCTTCACTTTCACCAATATCCTCGTCATCTGCTCCTCATCGGCTGCGATGCCCATCTCTTTCAACACCTGTTTCACTGACGCCTTACCCGTATGCTTCCCGAATGCAAATCGTCTTGTTCTCCCTATTATCGCCGGATCCATTGGCTCATATAAGCTCTTATCCGCCAACGTCCCGTGGACGTGCATTCCCGATTCGTGCGTGAAGGCGTTATCGCCCATAAGCGGCTTGTTCGGAGCAAGCGGCATCTTTGTCAAATTCCTGACAACTCGAGAAGTTTCATACAACTTTCCTTTCGTGATTCTCGTTTTCACATCGTAAAGCAGTTCCAAAGCGGTTACCACCTCTTCCAAGGAGGCATTACCCGCCCGTTCTCCCAGGCCGTTCACCGTGACATGTACAATCCTTGCTCCCGCCGACACCGCAGCTATCGTATTCGCAGTGGCTAATCCGAAGTCGTTATGACAATGCACGGAAACCGGAGTGTTAACTGTGCAAAGAGACCGAAATATCTCCTTCGTTCGCTCCGGATACAACACACCAACGGTATCGCAGAAACATAAACGGTCAACAACCGTGGATAAATCCGAGAAGAAGGATTTCAAAAATGCCATATCCGCTCTGGATGCGTCCTCGGAACTGATCTCCACGTTTAAGCCGTGCGCTTTCACATATTCCGCCATCTCAATCGTCCTAGCTCTCAGCGTCTCCCGATCCATCTTCAGCTTCTTCTTTATGTGCGCGTCCGAAACGGGAGCAACCAGATTAATCGTATCAACGTCACATTTAATTGCAGCATCAATATCTCCCTTCAGTAGCCGCGCAAAGGAGCAAATGTCAGCCTTCAAACCTTCGTTCGCTATTGCCTTTATCGCTCTCTGCTCGCCTTCCGAAATGATAGCCGTGCCCGCTTCTATAACGTCAACGCCGAGTATATCAAGCTGTTTTGCAATCTGCAACTTCTGTTCTGGAGTCAACGACACCCCCGGGGTTTGCTCGCCATCACGAAGCGTGGTGTCCAGGACTTTTACCGCTTTTACTTCCTCCATAAGCTATCATTCCTTGTCTACTATAATAAGTGGTAGGCGTATTTATTTATAATTCAACCTACTCCAATTTAAATTTACTTGGTGATAAAAACTGAAAGCGCTAATAATTTACTCTTCGCGGCATCATAGGAACACTGAAAAAATTGCTCACGAAATGGCAACTGTTCTTAACAATGCAGAATTAGTAAACCTCAACGAGGCGGACACACCCGCCTTAGCAGACTATGATCTGATCGGTTTTGGTTCCGGGATTTATTGGGACCGTCACGATAAAAGATTGTTAGATCTCGTTGGTACTTTGCCTCTGGTAAACAACAAAAGGGCATTTATTTTTTCTACAAGTGGGATAAGAGAAGGTCGCGTTTTGAATAATTTTAACAGGCGATTAAAGCGGAAATTGTTAGAGAAGGAGTTTATTATTATTGGAGATTTTTCATGCCGAGGATTCGATACTGTCGGTCCGTTAATACTAATTGGTGGAATACACAAAGGCAGACCGAATGAAAATGATTTAGAAGCGGCAGCGGATTTTGCAAAGGGTTTGCATGCCAAATAAATGATGAACGCAAATTTTCATAAATGCTTTATAATAATCGCAACCAAACAATGTAACCACTGACCGATGAGAAGGATAGAAGAGCTTGACACGTTCCTTATAACAAACGAAGAACTGAAAGGGACGATAGAGGAGATTGGATGGAAGGATTTCATTGCGGAGATCAAAAGCGGGTTTGAGCACAGCTCTTTGGGGTACAGTATCGCGCCACCAAAGGTGTACGTTAATACAGAAGTGTCCGACATGAGATGTATGCCCGCGTATCTACCGAAATATAATCCGCATTACTGTGGTGTGAAGATCGTTTCGGTTGCACCGGGGAATGAAAGGTTTGGCGTACCCACGGTATTGGGTGAATATTTGCTCCGGGATGCGGAAACGCAGCAATTGATTGCGATACTGCAGGCAGAGGAGATGACCGCGTATAGAACCGGTGCGGCTATGGGTGTTGCTACTGACGCATTAGCAAGGAAAGATTGTGAAGTGCTCGGTATAATAGGTGCGGGAAAGCAAGCTCCCTACCAGGCTAAGGCAATACTGACTGTAAGACCTTCCATTGATAGAATAAAGGTGTTTGATACCACAGAGCGACATGCGATAAGATTTAAAGCCGAATATGAGAGTGAATTTGGTGTTGACATCGCAGTCGCCGGATTGGAGGATGCAATGGATGCTGATATAGTTACAACGGTAACTCCTGCTACGAAACCGTTCATTTCCCCTGAACTGATAAAGCCAGGAATGCATCTTAACGGCGTTGGCGCGGATTCAAAGACGAAGATAGAATTCTACCCGGAAGCGCTGAAGAAATGCAGGATATTTGTTGATGCATTATCGCAGTGCAAACATTCAGGTGAGATCTATCAAGGGCTGGAGAGAGGGATAGTAAAAGAAGAGGATTTGGTTCCTTTGGGTGACGTTCTGCTTGGGAAAGCAAAGGGCAGGACGAGCGAAGACGATATAACCTTCTTCAAATCTACTGGCGTTGCGGTTGAAGATTTAATTACTGCAATACTGGTATTTGAAAAGTTGAAACAATAAGGAGCCAGACCATCAAACTTTCTTTCACAAAGAAAGTTGGATTAAAGAAACCTGTATTTTCGCGCAGCGTTTTGGATTAAACCTTTTTCTAAAAAGAAAACTAACAAAAAAATCGGGACTGTCAACTTTGTTGGGTGCTGACACTAATATCATTTTTTAAAAACCCTATTTTTCCTAAATGCCGAATGATTTTTAAATTGAATCTGCTATAACCCACGACAACTTTACAACCACCACCTATCCATCCGAAGTAACCAAGCTGTTTAAGACGGCTACAATACGTGCAAAGGTCTCTTGCTTAATCTTTCCTAAGCTCTTCACTACAATCAACTGACTCAAAGAATAAATCTTATCTACCCTTATCATACTATCTTTGGGTAAATTGCCGTCTTCCAGGTCATTCTGAGTCATTAAAAGGGTATAATCTTTCTTTTCTATGTTGGAAGTAACAGCTACGACGACAATATCTTCCGTCTTTTGGTTGTAATTATCGTTGGAGATTACGATTACAGGCCGTCTCTTCTTAGACCTTAAATCACTAAATGGGATGGGAATTAAAACCAAGTCTCTTTGCTTTAACTTATGCATCATTCCAGATCTCATCATCAATAGAATTGTCCCAAAAATCTAAACTACTCTCTGAAGCCATAAACAGGTTTTCGAACTCTTCTTCCTCGACCAGCGGGAGTATTATTATTTCTGCTCTTCTTCCCTTTAGTTTCCCCAATTCGGGTAACTCAATTCTGCCTTCTTCGCTAATCTTCGCATAAAATTTTAAAGCTTCCATTTCCTCCTCTCTTATCACCTCCACTTAATAGTTATACCCATTCAATAAATATAAAGATATGGTCGGTCGCCTCAAAAAACAAAAAGCTTATATGCTCCCTACGGCTCATACGTTTCTGAAGTGGAAAAATAAGACCGCATGACAAAGCGGAAGTTGAAATCTCGGGATCGGAAATTTTCATGTATTCCCGTCAACCAACAGCAACAACAGTCCTAGCGCTGACCCCAATTGGACTGATAGCACTTGTCGGCTTGCTTTCGGCAGTCGCAACACTGAGCATAAGAAAGAGGCTTTAAGTAACTTTATCCCCTCTCCTTCCTTTTTTCGCTTAGCTCTTAACAATTATGCAAGATTGTAGAAACTTTTCTTCCGTTCAAGGTTCGGTAAATCTTTTAGTTTCCTGACTTTTGATCGTCCACGTAGAAACTAAACATACGATTTATGAGCTGTCATCTCTTTTTCGTAGATGCTCCTCAGTGCATCTGCCATATCAGCATAGCAATAATAGCTGGAATGCGCTGCTTTGTGCTCATACACAGAAATACTCTTCTTCACTCTTTCCATTGCAGAGTCAAGCTTTACCCACCGGAGATCAACTGAATCTTCAGGTTTATAACTACTATCTGCAATCTTTGTGGTATATCCCTTTTTCTTCAGTACTGCACTAATCTCTTCGTATGTCAGTTCATCGCTCACATATCGGCCAATGAGCTGTTTTACACGCGTTAGTTCATCCCGCCTTCTAATTCCATATCTTTTATCATCATTCAATGTGGGTGGAGTCGCTAAACCAGCAAATGAGGGAATATAAGGTGTTTCTAAAAAGGTATCAAAAGCGGATTCTTTAGCTTCGCTCAATTCCCTAAAGAATTTTAGGATGTCGTCTCTTCTGGGCATTCCCAAAAAACCCAGCGTTTCCATGATGACCAAGGGGTCCTCATAAGAACCCATCCCGTTTTCTTCGTCCCGTGCTTTCAAGAAACTCCTGAGACCTTCGCGCGTAACTTCGACAAGCGCATCGGGAATGAAATGTGCAGCTCGCAAATTCGCCCTTTGCAGTGGTGTGATAAACTCTTTCTGTTCCCACAGGAACAGCGAGAAATTATAGGGATAATATTCATCCATATCCGCAAGATAAGCGAAGTTATGCCCAATGATACCGAATTTTGCTAAAATAGAGGGATAATAATCGAACTTTATATGAGCATTTGGCGTTGAGAACCGCATCTCTCGTTCTGCCGGGAATATAAGCGCGGGATTTTTAAATTGATACCAGATAGAAGGATCGTATTCAATCCTGAAGCTTTTGAAAGCTTCGGTTTCAAAGTATCTCAGCATCATCTTAAATGCCTTATCCCACTCCAGTTTGATCTTTGCTATCAGGTGCGACAAATCGGTTTCTTTCATTTTTACTTCCTATTGCAACTTGACTTTGTCACATTTCAAATTTACCGCAGAGAACGCGGAATTAGAGGTTTAGTTTATTAGCGGTTCAGCTCGTTAGCTAAACCTCCAAACCTCTAAACCCCTAAACCTACATCCTCTGCGTTCTCCGTGAACTCCGCGGTTAATCTAACAATGTCAATGTAGTAATTATAAAAACATCTCACGACTATTTATTAGATCGGAGCTTCAATCAGAGATTATGCCAAAATGGGAAGTGCATGATAAATGGGCGGAGAAGCTGGAGCTATCCAAAGAAATTGCGAACTTTGTCAATCAGTTAAGTGACTTCCCTGACAAAACTCAGGAGTTTATGGAGTTCTGTGAGCGAGAAGGAGAAGAGATAATTTTGCAACTAGTAAGGACTCACGATTTTGAAATGATAATGAAGATTCCTAAGTATCTCCAGTTAGCGTTTGCGCGTCAAAAAGGGAGTGAATACGTGATGGCTTGGTATTTGCATTACGTCATGGATTACATACGAATGGCACCGGCACTCACTGCTGAGGAAATACTAAAAAGAACTGAAGCTATATTTGAGCCATGTCAAGAGTTGGAAATTGTCAAAAGGTTTGTACGGGAAAACGCAGAAGAATTAGTATGCGATTGCAGGGCGTAGAATTTTATCTTTTGAATCCTCAATTGAAATAGGTTACCGTGATACAATTACGCTTCGAGAAAGGAACACTTGTTGTAAAGAGCAATTTCAAGCTGCCACATACCGTATGGGACATGAGGTCGGGCTGTTATAGATGCCTGCCGATGTTCTACGGTGATCTGATAGAATATCTAAAACTTTCCAAGCTTGATTATGAGGATGCCGTTCTGAATGTGCCGCCCATGCCGAATTTAACCTGCACCGTAACCTTGCGCGATTATCAAAAAGACGCATTGCATACCTGGCTCCAAACAAGGAATGGCGTTTTGGTCCTCCCTACCGGTGCGGGCAAGACGGTAATAGGAATAAAAGCGATTTCCGTGCTGAAAGCTCCGGCATTGGTTGTCGTGCCGACGCTGGAACTGGTGAAGCAGTGGAAACGTGAACTGGAAAAGGCATTTGGAATCAACGTTGGCACTTACAGCGGCGAAGGACACGTATTAAAGCCAATAACCGTAGCGACGTACGACACCGCATATCTGAGGGCAGAAGAGCTTGGCAATCGCTTCCTGTTCTTACTCTTCGATGAGGTGCACCATCTGCCATCTCCGGGCTATGCGAACATAGCAGAGATGTTCGTTGCTCCGTACCGGCTGGGATTGACCGCAACGTACGAACGCGAAGATGGCCTCCATAAAGAGCTCGAACGATTAGTAGGAGGAAAGGTATACGAAATTGGCATAGATAAACTGAAAGGGAAGCATTTAGCAGAATACACAACGCGGAAGATCGTTACCGATTTAACGGATGACGAACGAAAGGAATACGAGAGAGATCACGTGGTATTTACAGAGTTCTTGAAAGAAAAGCACATAATCCTGAAATCGCCTAAAGATTTCAGATTACTCGTGATGCGGAGTGGTCGCGATCCGAGAGCGAGAGAGGCGTTGTTAGCACGAAACAGAGCGAGAAGAATAGCGTTAAACTCACAATCGAAGTTACACGCTCTGTCTGAAATTCTGGACAAGCATTCCGGTGAACGGATGATTATATTTACGGAGCATAATTCGTTGGTCTACGCAATCTCCAAGGAGTTCCTCATACCCGCGATTACGCACACCACGGAGAAAGAGGAGCGAGCGGAAATCTTAGAGTACTTCCGAAGCGGGAAATACAGGATAATAGTAACCTCCAAGGTCCTTGAAGAGGGCATTGACGTGCCAGAAGCATCTGTTGGCGTTATCTTAAGTGGTAGCGGTAGTAAAAGAGAGTACAAGCAGCGATTAGGTAGGATTTTGAGAAAGAAAGAAGGTAAACTCGCTATTCTATACGAAATCGTATCAAAAGGAACAACTGAGGTTGGAATAGCAAGGAGACGTAAACATGTTACCGAGTGAACTGCTCATCACAAGGATAAAAAAGGACAGAATCTATCCGAGCTTCGTGCAGCTTGACGACACAGAGCATCTGGAATTGGCGGAGGAGCTTATAGACGTTTACAAAAATTTGACGGGAAAGAAGAAGAGCGAAATAGACGAACTCCTGGAGGAGCTTGAGCAGGGCTTGAATTTCAAACGTGTAAGGGGTTTGAGAACGCTTTTAGAGCGGCGATGCAACTTCACATCGAAGTTTGTTATTGAGCCGGTATCGGCACGGCGAGCAGTTTTCGAGGCGGCGAACAGCAGAAGAGTCACAAACAGGAAAGAAAGAGCAGAGATTATCGAGACTGTTGTAGACAAACTGAACGTTTCGGTTGATGATTTAGAGCAGTCGCTATGGGCAGACCATGAATCAGAGGTTATATTAGGGGATTTTGAGCCTTTGAGTCCTGAAGAGCTGTTAAAGTGGTACAATCTCGCACTTGCACAAACGCTGCTGTTCAAATCAACGGGTATGACCATTGCAGTTAAGGGCAATGCCAAGGAGATTTTCAGGGCGATAAAGTATTTCGGTTTGATGTATCTCCAGGAGGCTGGGAATAAGGTACGAATTGAAGGTGCATCGTCATTGCTGAAATTGAGCGAAAAGTACGGCACGACTCTGGCGAAACTGCTGCCCATAATCGTCAAGAGCGATGAATGGCAAATAGATGCCGAGATCGTTATTCGAAGAGACATGCCGCGGATTTATCATTTTGTCATGGACAGTAGAAGTAAGAATCTGTTAATGAGCAAAGAGCAAGAGGTACAAACAACGTTTGACAGCAGCCTTGAAAAGAAATTTTATAATGATTTTGTAGCCCTGCCCACAGCGCAGAGCTGGGAATTGATACGAGAGCCAGATGTGATATTCACGAGCAAAGGCGTGTTCATCCCTGATTTCAAGTTCAGGCATAAAGAACTGCAAATAGAGACCTATTTCGAGATCGTAGGGTTCTGGACTGAAGAGTACATCAGCCGGAAATTGGCAAAACTCCGTGCGCTGCCGTTCACTATATTGGTAGCAATCGACAGGAATCTCGCTTGCTTCAATGCAGCTCAGTTCGAGCTGGATCTTGATCTACCGATGATATTATTCACCAAAAAAGTTCCGATTGGTGACGTCATCCGGTATTTAGCGGCGATTGAGCGAGAAGCGATAACGAAACAGGTGGATCTGTTAAAGGAAACACAGATAGCGCTGGAAGGGGATATAATACCCATTAAAGATATTGCTCGGAGATACTCCGCAACTAAAGAAGCGGTAAGAGCGTGTTTGAAGCATCCCGATTATGTGGTGTTTAAAGAGGTTATAGTTAGCAAGGAGTTGTTGGGAGAGGTAAAGGAAAGACTGCTGTCTATACAGAAATATGGAGAAGCACGTAAAATCATCGAACAAACGGAGTTAACAAACGCAGACGAGGTGTTGGCACATCTTGGGTTTACGGTGCAGTGGAAAGGGTTGGACGTTGGTGCGGCGACGATTGCGCTTCAATAAGTGTTGTATTAAACCTCCAAAAAGATCTATCATTTTTTTGGCAACCACTGAATTCGGAGGCAGTTTTTCTGCGATGCGAGATTGTTCAATAATTGTTTGAATACCTTTGAGAAAAATAATGTAGTGCTCACCGCTCTCTCCATTCATAATCCCAGGAATCAACTCCCTCTTTAAACGTTTTCTGATCGCAGTATCCCACATAACAAACAGTTCGGGATTCAATAAACTCAAAGCCTTACTTGCCCCAGTTTGACAAAGAAGACTCCTGGATTGGTCAAAAATACGCTTTATTATTAATACGTATTGACAAAAGTTATCATATTTTTTGCTTATGTTTAACGATACTAAAATAGACGAGGCAATACTTCAAGGAGATACCTCGAGAAGGTGCTGTTTTATGACCCTGTCTGTGTATTTCAAGCCAATTGCCCAGCCTACTTCAAACAGCCCCGCAACAAAAAGACGCCCTCATGCCATTCATTTGACCGCTCCTACAAGTGCCGTGTTTCAGTTTTATCTTCTCTCCTTCCTTTGGGAAAACATATAACTAACGCACCATACCACCAATAACAGATGTTCTCAGCGAGATAAAAGAAGGAACCACCGAAAACTTTTTTTCATCCGAGAACAGTTGTGCAACCACGAATATAAATTTTTAGACTGCGTTTCAGTTAGAATCGGATTTAACGTATTTTTAGGTGCTACTTTTATAATCAGAGAAAAGAACGACCGTAAACGTGCAAAAATCTGGATTTAGATTCCTGATTATAGGTTGTGATAGGGTAGAGGTTAAATAATATATGATAGAAATAAATAAGATATAAACCAACAGATAATATAGGTTCGTAAGTTGTAGGATATAGGTTAGATAGAAGGAAAATAGGAGGAAAATGAAAGATGGCAGAGAAAGAACACATGAATTTGGCTATGATAGGACATATCGACCACGGCAAGTCAACGCTGCTGGGACGGCTGCTGATGGATACCGGAGTGATAGACCCGCATACAATAGATGAGTACAGGAAAAAGGCCGAGGCGATAGGAAAGGGGTCATTCGAGTTTGCTTGGGTGATGGATAGTTTGAAGGATGAAAGAGAGCGGGGCATTACTATAGACGTCGCTCATCAGAGGTTTGATACTAATAAGTATTATTATACGATCGTAGATTGTCCCGGTCACAGAGATTTCGTAAAGAACATGATTACGGGGACGTCTCAGGCGGATGCAGCGGTGTTGGTGGTGGATGCCAAGGACGGGATAATGGCGCAGACAAAGGAGCATGTCTTCTTATCCAGAACCTTAGGAGTGACTCAGCTCATCATCGCTATAAACAAGATGGACAGGGTGAACTACGAGCAGAAGAGCTTCGAGGAGTTGAAGAAGGAGCTTTTAGAGCTTCTGGGAGTCGTGGGATACAAGAAAGATGTTCTCGTGTTTGTCCCCGTTTCTGCATTTGAGGGCGAGAACATAACGAAGCACAGCGAGAAGATGAAATGGTTCGACGGTCCCACCTTCTTGGAAGCGCTGGACCTCATGAAAGTGCCGGAGAAGCCAGTTGAGCTTCCGCTTAGAATCCCGGTACAGGACGTGTACACAATAACCGGCGCTGGTACGGTTCCCGTAGGAAGAGTGGAAACGGGAAAGCTGAAGAAAGGCGACAAAGTGATTTTTAACCCGCCAGCTGTGGTAGGAGAGGTAAAATCAATAGAGATGCACCATGAAGAGATTCCAGAAGCAATTCCCGGCGACAATATCGGCTGGAATGTTCGGGGGGTCGGCAGGACGGATATACGGCGGGGAGATGTCTGTGGACATGTAGATAATCCACCAACGGTTGCGGATGAGTTTACCGCACAGCTCGTTGTTCTTCAGCATCCGACGGCAATTACTATCGGATACACTCCTGTTTTCCATTGCCACACCGCTCAAATTGCGTGCACGATACAGGAAATTACCAAGAAATTAGACCCGAAGACTGGCGCGACCAAAGAAGAGAACCCGGACTTCATAAAAACAGGCGATGCCGCTATAGTGAAAGTAAAACCGACGAGACCATTAGTCATCGAGCGTGTGAAGGAGATACCACATCTTGGAAGGTTCGCAATCCGAGACATGGGGCAAACCGTTGCCGCTGGCATGGTGATTGATATAAAGGAGAAGTAAAGTAAACCTAATCCAGACACAAACAAAACAAGGAGGAAGAGGGATGGGGATGAACCAAAAAGCACGGATAAAGCTTTCGAGCGTGGATCATAAAAAATTGGATGAAATCTGCCAGCAGGTGAAGAGGATAGTTGAGACTACCGGTGTCAGAATGTCAGGACCCATACCTCTGCCTACAAAGAAGCTTGTTGTGCCATGCAGGAAGAGCCCGGATGGCGAAGGCTCTCCTACCTGGGATCATTGGGAAATGCGCATACACAAGCGGTTGATAGACCTGGAAGCGGATGAACGGGCACTGCGACAACTGATGCGCATACCTATTCCCAAGGACGTACACATCGAAATTGTGTTGAAGGGGTGAGTAGGGATACCAACGCACGCGATAGACAGATAAATATAGAAAACTATAAATACCAGATGGATGGTATCCTATACCAACGTATAATAAAAAATAGAGGTGATAAAGATGGGAATCGTACCGGATGAAATAATGAAAGAAAAGGATGATGAAATAGTGGCGCTGATAAAGGAGATAGACGATTTAGTGAACGAACTCAAAGCCGCAACCGAAGAGGAGCAGAGAACGGAAATAATAAATAAGATAACAGAAAAGGAGAAGGATTTGCGTTCTATGAGGCATAAAAAAGGAGAGTTCCGGGCAGTGCTATCGCAACCTACAAAGCTCTGGTAGGTTCGTAGCTAAAATCAAATAAAAAACAAAAAGAAAGAGAAGAAAAAAATATTTTTTCTTCTTTATTTTAGCAGCTTCTCAGGCATTGTAGTTGTTTGTGCGTCTAATCCACATTCCTTTACACTGAGTCCCATTGCGAGCCCGAGAAATTGCGTGGCGAACAGGATGGGGAAATTGAATGTGGTTCCAAAAGCCTTGTTCATCTCCGCTTGCCCCCGGTCAAGCTGCAAATGGCAGAACGCACAGGGGTGAACCATGCAATCACAGCCCGCTTCTATCGCATTCACCAGCTTCTGACGTGTCCATTCCAGAGATTGAGGTGTATCCGCGGTTCGGTTTCCGCCGCCAGCACCGCAGCACATCAATTTATCCTTGTAATCTACCTCTTTCGCACCCGTTACCTTCACGAGGTCCTCTAAAATGTAGGGAGTTTCGGAAGAGCCATGTCCTCTTACCTCCCGTGGCTTGAGGAAATGGCAGCCGTAATGCACCGCTACATTCACATCGTTCATCGGCTTCGTTATCCGCTCCTTTAGCTTATCCAATCCGATGACATCGTGAAGAATTACGATTGAATGGTGCACCTTCGTGGTTCCCTTGAATTCTCTACCGAATTTACCTAACACCTCATTAGTCTTTTCTTTTAACTTCGGGTGATCTTTCAGTAAATGGTCGGCTTCTTGAAGCGAGCCGTAACAACCATTACACGTCACATAGATCTCAAGCCCCATCTCCTCTGCAATACAGAGATTCCGCGCTGCTACCGGCAGCCACGTATGCATGTCAAAAGAGCCAAAGACACCCGGCGCTGGACAACAGGAAGCACCTACCATCTCCTTCGTCTCTATCCCAAACTCCTTAAAGATCCGCTTCGTCGCCGCTTCTATTCCCGGATACCTGTTTGGCGTGATACATCCGAGGAAAAAAGCATACTCCTTCGCTTCTTCACTCATTTCTTCTCGCCTCCTTCTGCTTCTCTTAAATTCATCGTATTCCAATCAAAATCAATCATCGCATCATAATGCGTTGTTCTGAATATCTCTTGCACCTGTTCCAGTTGTTCTTTGTACTTCTGCGTGGTCGGGGGCTGCGACTCAAGCCCTACCTCCTCTCTCAGCTTCATCTGTGGCTCTCCAATCGGCACTGCATGACCGGTTTTTAGCACATAAACGCCGATCATTCTGTGCGGTACAGACATGTGCCCCGCCTTCGCAGCTAAGTTCCTTATTACCCTTATTAGATCCGTTGTTTTCACCCCTTTTGGACATCGCTCATAGCACGTGAAACATGTCGAGCAGAACCACAGTTCAGGGGCGTTAAAAATCTCCTCACGCATATCCTCCTGCGCCATCCGGAATAGTTTTCTCGTCCTGAACGCCGTGTACCTTCCTGATGGACAGCCCCCGGTACACTTACCGCATTGCACGCACAGCATCAGCGTTTCCATGTGCTCCTTGCCAAAGACTTCGCCTCCATGATCAACCATATCTTCATATAACGTTCCCATTTGAGTATCCCTCCTTATCCACTTTTGATTACCTCTTCTTTTTACAAGTTCCTACTTTCCCTTATATATAATTTGCTATTTTTTATGGCAGGTTAAAATAATAGCAGGGTCATAATTCCACGATTCTTGCTTCTTCCTTCTCGAAATCGAGTAGTGCCACTGTCTTTCGCCCCGTGATATATCCACAGCACTCCCCGGGATTTATCACCCACGTTTTTTCTCCCCGCGCTCCGCCATTATTTCTATGTTGCTCGATTATCGCTTTATGCGTATGACCATATATCACCACATCATACATACCTGACGCAGTCAGTGGTTTCACTATCGCTGGTCTGTGGGTCACAATTATCTTCTTCGCGGCGAGTTCAAATTCGTACGGGTCTTCATGTAGCTCGCCCACACCTTTCTCTTTGTAAAACTTCTTTAAAAGCAGCTTATCGCCGTCGTTATTGCCGAATACCCCTACCAGCGGAGCTTTGAGCTTTCTAAATGGTCGCTCTGTGAATGGTGCTACGAAATCGCCAGCGTGAACCAGTAGTTCGATGCCTTCGTCGTTGAAAATTTCCACCGCTTCGCTTATCGCAGCGAGATTATCGTGTGTATCTGCTATTATTCCCACCTTCATGCTTATTCTCACCTTTTATGCTGCTATTTCTCCTCTTTACCTACCCTATCCGTAGAGTATAAATATTTTATATGCCCGCGAAGGATAAAAATAAATAGATGGCAGATCCACACGCGCGACGAAAATACACCATCGTTGGCATAGATCCAGGCACTACGATGGGAATTGCCATAATCGACCTTAACGGGAAACCGGTAGAAGTGTTCAGCGCAAAAAATTATTCGATTTCTGATGCTATAGCAGTGATAATATCGCATGGAAGACCTTTAATAATCGCTTCTGACGTAACCCCCACCCCTGCGATGGTGAAAAAGATAGGCAGTATGTTCGCTTCACCCGTTCACGACTTGGACGAATCCCTGTCAACGGAAGAGAAGATTGCGTTGACGAAAGGCGAAGGATACAAATACAAAAATGCACATGAGCGGGATGCATTAGCCGCCTGTGTTAACGCGTTTACGCGCTATAAGAAGAAATTCGCTCAGGTGCAGAAGAAGACGCCCGCAGGGGTGAATGTGGAAGAGGTGAAAGCGTTGGTGGTTAAAGGCGTGTCCATAAGTGCCGCTATAAATAGACTAATCAGTGCTGAAGAGGAGAAGGAGAGAAGGAAGGTTACGAAAGAGGAGCGGCGGGAAGAGAAGAAGGGCGGTGAAGAGAAGGAAAACAAAATCATTATCAGGTTACGTGGCCTTCTGAAAGGTAAAGGCGAGAGAGTAGAGGTGCTGGAGGAACGCGCAACAGCGTTAAAGGCGAGCTTAAAAGAAAAAGACCGTGAAATAAGACGTTTAAAGCGCAAACTTGATTCTATTTGGTCAGAAAGCACGAGAGAGATAAAAAAGGCGGAGGAGATAAGAAAGAGAGACGCGGAGATAGAGAGACTGCGAGAGGAAGTAGGAGCGCGAGAGAATGAGATTGCAGAGCTAAGGAGAATTGTCGAGGGACTAAAAGGAAAAGGGAAAAGGGAGGTGAAAGGGGGAAAGAGGATAAAAGTGATACAATCTTTCAGCCATGATGCAATAGTGGAGACTGATAGGAAATACGGACTTAACAGAGGTGACATCGTATTCCTTGAAGACGGCAGCGGAGGAGGCGCAAGCACCGCGGAACTGTTGGCGAAGAAGGGTGTTGTTGCGGTGCTATACGGTAAAGAGCTATCGCATTTCGCTGCTGATACGTTTTCCGAATTTAATATCCCCACGTTCTCCACCGAAGAAATACCGCTGCTGTTAAAAGAAGATTTAGAAGACGAGCGAGATTTTGCTTTTGTAGATCGGCACGTTCTTAACGAACGGATAGAGGAATGGAAGAGGAGGAGGAAAAGGGGAAAGGTGATACTACAGAGATAACAAGAGTTCTCTTATTCGCTCTATCTCCACGTATAGATCCCTCTTAACCTGAGAATGAGGTTCTTCGGACAATTTCGTTTCTATGCTATCTAAATCCCTTATGAACTTAGCTAATTCCCCCTCCGTGAAAGATTGATGCATATACGACTTCTTCATCGTGTGAGCCCGTAGCATGCCTACGCGAGCTTCCATCCATTTTACGGAAGTTGACACTTCTTCTGCAAATTCATTCTTAGAGGAGGGTATAGCGGCTTTAACCTCTATTTCTATCCTTTTAAATTCTTCCTTAACCGCACTTTCACAGTTTTCCACGTCAGCGGAGGAGACACCTAAAAGGGCGATATAATACGTGTAAAGCGCATTCAGGGTAGCGCATAAATCCTCCCGGTCTGTTGCATCTCTTAGCTCTGTTATGCTTTTATCCACTCTGAGTTTATGCCTGAACAGAGCGCGAATTTTATCTTCGGTTTGCCATGCCGACCGAAAAATAACGGGGTAAACCAACTCTGCCAGCATTTTAACTCTTATTTCAGGCTCAAAGAATACCGTTTTATACCCGCGCATAAGCAATAAAAAAAGAATCCTATTCTTATAAATAGTGGCATGGCATTGTAGAATAGCACAGGTGGATGAATAATGATAAGCGTGAATGAGTATGGATTGGACGTTTTTGATGAAATGATGGACCGTGCAGATGAGTTGCAAATAGGCATAGCGGAGTTGGATAATGGGACAACGCTCATAGATGCAGGTGTAGAAGAGAAAGGTGGATTTGAAGCGGGACTATACGTGTCGAGGATATGTATGGCGGACCTTGCGGATATTACATTCAGCAGTTTTGACCTTGATAAAGTGGTGGTGCCGGCGATAGAGCTTACCACTGACAATCCGGTAATCGCATGCATGGCGTCGCAATTTGCGGGATGGCGGATAAAGGTGAAGAAGTTCTTCGCTATGGGCTCAGGGCCTGCACGGGCGCTTTCACTCAATCCAAAAGAGCTGTATGAGAAGATAAATTATACGGACGACGCAACTGAGGCGGTATTAGTTTTGGAAAGCAGCACGATGCCCGATGCGGAAGTGACGGCGGAGATAGCGAAGGCGTGCAGGGTGGAACCTGAAGACCTGTACATTGTGGTTGCACCAACGAAATCTATTGCGGGCTCGGTGCAAATATCAGCGCGGGGCATAGAGACGGGCATTCACCGGCTCGAAGTTTTAGGGTTCGACATAAACTGCATAAAACATGCTCATGGCATCATACCGATCTCGCCGCTCGCCAGTGACGATCTGAAATGTATGGGCTCGACCAACGATTGCATCATGTACTGCGGTCGCACGTATTACACGGTGGATTACGAGAACGTAGAGGAATTGAAGGGCTATGTGAAGGACGTGCCGTCACTGAATTCGAAGGATTACGGAAAGCCATTCTACGTCACCTTCAAGGAGGCTGAATTTGACTTCTACAAGATAGACGCCGCGTCGTTCGCACCCGCGGAGATTACGGTGAACGAATTGAAGAGTGGTAAGACATTCACCAGCGGGAAGATCAATCCGGAAGTGTTACTGGAGTCTTTTGGGATAGAGACGGTATGATCCGTTTGGAGTCGTTCGTAAAGCTATACAAAAAGAAGAGGCAGGCACAAAGAAAAGAAATCGAGAACTAAGTAGCTCAAAAAGGGAGTGGAGTGCGGATATCAAGATAATATCAGCAGTATCCTTTGAACTTCTCTATTTGATTTGCTCAGCAGGGCAGAGAAGGTGGTTCAGCACAGTAGCCACACTTCTTCTTCCCCTTCTTTTTTTCTTTCACTTTTTATCTTACCGTGATATGCCATATTCTCCAATACTTCATTGAGAAGGTGACGTGGCACATAAAAGTCGAACTCTTGCTTCATAGCAGTCTTTAAGTCATGCAGACTCATCCCGTTCCCTTCTTTAGCAATGACCCGCTCTAACAATTCCATTACGTCCTCATGAATGCTCCAAGGATAGACCACCCACTTCCAATCGCTTATAAGCTCGCCGTAAAAATCGGGAACGTACGAGGAAGACGCTTTGTGCTGCATCGTTACGGTTTTTACGTCCCGTGCTCCCAAGGATTTAACGTACTCAGCCACAAGTTTTAAGCTGTCTCCAGTGTCCGTTATGTCATCTACTATTAGTACTCGTTTCCCCCTTATTATCTCCCGTGCTCTGTCGTCAAGCCCGTATTTCAGCTTCGCATCGCCAGTAATCGTGGCTGCTATACCCCAGTGCTCCATCTTCAAGCTGAACAAGTCCTTAAGCAGGAAGAAATCGCAGAGATTGCGCGCTAAAAACCAGCCACCTCGTGCCACGCCAACGATAACCTCGGGCTTGAATCCCGCAGCCTTTATCTCTTCGCTTGCGTCCTTGCAAAGGTCGTACGCGTAGTTCCAGTCAACCACCGTGCAGTTGAATTTCTCTTGCATGAATCTCAGCTCACTTCCTCATAAATTTATTCGTTCACTACTCGTTGAAGTAGTGTTGGTTATATCCCTTACTATTTCTGTCTGTATATAACTTGACATTGTCAGATTAACCGCGGAGTTCACGGAGAACGCAGAGGATGTAGGTTTTAGGTTTGTTTTTGTATATAAAGTATAACTGCCTTCTCTTTAAGACACTGATTTACACTGATTCACACGGATTTATTTCTTTTTGTGGTTTTTTTTCATCTGTGTTCATCTGCGTTAATCTGTGTCAACGATTTAGGTTTTCTCGTGGGGCTGCGGCTATTAATACCTGACAACTAAGACCTAACACCTTATTTTCTCTGTGAACTCAGCGTTCTCTGCGGTAAATTTTAACTATGACAAAGTCAAGATAATTAAGAGTTTTGTATGAGGATAGGCGGAGAGAAGAAGGTGAAAGAGACAGTAGAGAAAAAGGAGACGCAGAAGTATCTTATAGGTTGTCTCAAGGATTTGATCAGGATACCGACGTTCGTGCCGCCGGGTGAGCATTACGGCGAGATAGTAGATTGGCTTATTCCCGTGTTTAACGATCTTGGATTCAAATGCGAAAGAGTGGATATGCCCGTGGATATTTATGAATCACGGCAAAGGACAGAGGAGTTGAGCGGTGTAAGAGCGAATCTGCTCGCCACTAAGGATTACGGTGCGAAGGAAAGTGTGGACGTCTATACGCATTTAGACGTGGTTCCAGCAGGAGAAGGCTGGAGTACGCCTCCCTTCGAGCCGGTGATTAAGGACGGCAGAATCTACGGACGCGGGGTGGCGGATTCAAAAGGGAGTGTCGCATCACTTTTAACTGCGCTGCGCATTATGAATGAGCAGGGATTAGAGGGCAAGTACAATATTCGGGTTGCGTTGACTACGGACGAGGAACTGGGGCTCTACTCGGGTTTGTGCTTCTTCGCCGATGAAGGATTATTACAAGGCGATTATTTACTGTGCATGGACGGCGATAACGAAGGGGTGTGCGTGGCAACGAATGGTGTGATGAACTGGGAGATGAAGGTGCTGGGTAGATCGTGTCATAGCTCTATGCCGTTTTTAGGTGTGAATGCGATAGAAAACGCGGCGGTCGTGATACGCGAGTTAGAGGCACTGAAGAAAGCCGTTGCGCAAAGGGAATCGAAGGTACCGTGCAGTTCAGAGATGACAGAAATAACTGGGCAGAAGCACATAAAGCCTGTTTTTAACGTTACGATGATAAACGGTGGTGTGAAGGAGAATCTTATACCTCCGAGCTGCACCTTACGAGGTGACCGGCGCTATATTCCCGAAGAAGCGGTTGAGGACGTGGTAAAAGAGTTTGAAGCCGCAGTAGAAACCATAAAAACGAGGCGTGGAATAGATTTAGAACTGTATCTTAAACCCGGATTCCCACCCCTGTTTACCGATTCCGATGACGATGACGAATGGGTAACTCGGGTGAAGGATGCAGCATCCGACGCTTTTGGCGTGTCTAAAGAGACGATAGGTGTGCAAGGGGGGTTAGACATTGCTTATGCGGTTAAAAAGACGCATCAGCCGGTTTGTGCTCTTGGCGTTGGTAGTTGGACCGAGAGCAATGCGCATGGACCTGATGAGAACGTTCGGATAAGCGATTTGAAGAATTACGTGAAGTTTTTGATAAGGCTGTTGACGTGAATGTTAATACTATACTAAACTAAAAAGGCTATCTTTTTGTTTTGACAAAGAGGAAAAGAGTAAAGGAAAATGCCTATGCGGATCGTAAGCTTAACCGGAGGAGTAGCAAGTGGCAAGAGCCTCGTGTTACGCACGTTTGCGAATCTCGGCGCTTATGCAATAGATTGCGATGCGCTCAGCAGGGAGGTCGTCATACCGTGCTCGAAGGCGTGGTGGGAGATCGTGCGTCTCTTTGGCAAAGGTATCCTGAAACGAGATTTAGAGATAGACCGTAAGAAGCTGCGGGAGATCGTGTTCAGTGATTTAAAGAAGCGAAAGGCTTTAGAGAAGATAATACATCCGGAAGTAAAAAGGAAGTGTGCGGAACGAATAGAGGCGATAAAGAAGATAGAATCGGAGCCCCAAACTCTCGTTGTCGTTGACGTCCCGCTGTTAATAGAGACGGGGATGCACGCTGAATTTGATATGGTAATTGTCGTTTACGTCAGCGAAGAGACGCAGATAAGAAGAGTGATGGAACGCGATGGTCTAACGAAGACGAAGGCGCGAAAGATGATTGCATTACAGATGCCCCTGAAGGCGAAGTTGAAATTCGCCGATATTGTCATAACTAACGAAGGCACACGAGAAGCAACAGAGAAACAGGTGAGAAGGGTGTTTGCGGCGCTTTCTTCTTAACTTGACTGACCAGTTACCTGCTAAAGTCCAATTCTGCGAGAATAAACAAATCGATTTCATCTGCTAAATCAGCGAAACGATCCTTAAACTCGCGTATCTTGTCCCTTATCTCTTCTTCAGTCCTTGCTATGTCAAGCTTCTCCTCGAGGTCTACCTCTTTGTGATAGATGTCATCAATCAACGCGAAAATACCCGGCTGTTTGGCTTTAAACGCGCTTAAATCGTCCGTAATGTTCCCGCCCTTCTTGTAGTTTGCCAGTATCGCATCGCATTCCTTAAAAATCGCGTCACTTTCCTTATAAAATGAGTCCAGCGTTTTCAAAAAGACTTTTGACGCTTCTTTCACTTTCTCTTCTTCTGTCATTGGTCTGTGATAATGAGTGATAGTACCGGATATTTAAATATTTCTTGATTTTTATTTTCGTATACAAAATATAACTGCCTTCTCTTTAAGACACAGATTAACACTGATTTACACGGATTTATTTAGGGTGAACGTTGTTGATTTTTATTCCTCCACCTCCCTCACATCCACCGCGACACCCCTTCGCGATTCCACCATCTCCCAGCCGCTCATTTTCGCTCTACCCACGCCAAACGCCATCTTACCGGTAAAAATAACCTCATCGTTCACCCGTATTTGTTCGTCTGCGTTAACAACACCCGGCGCTAATATCGAGCCCGTAGGCATGAAATCGCCTATGTGCACCGTGTACGAAGAAAGAAACTGTTTCATACGAAGAGCACCCTCCATAGGACGCACTAAAAGCCCGTATTCAGGCACGATTCGTGCAAGGACATCGCCGTTTACGCTGAGTTTATACGAGGGGAACTTCCCGGTTATTTTCGTTCGTTCTCCTTCTTTCCGCGATACGAGCTCGCGTCCCGCACCCGTACCGAACTGATAATCCGCCATTGCCCTGAGCATGCCCAATTTCTTTTCAAAGCCTGATAACGGTTTTTTATCGCCACACAGCATGGCTATTCGTGCGTTCAGCCGGTTCAGCGCTTCTTTTGACGTCATTTCCTCGCCTTCCTCGCACGTGTACACCACGTCCATTCCCAACTCGTCCGCAACACATGAACAGAGTTCTTTGTACGCACCGCTGAGATGCGCAACGAACTGCACGTAATTTCCTGCGTTTCGCTCAAGGTACGCACGCAGGCACGAAGCTACCCACGCGCGCTCCTCCGCATCCCAGTATCCCGTCACGGGGATGTCGTAGAACGCAGCAGGGTACAGCACTTCCAGCTCGCGTGGCACGACACCGAGCGGAGACGTCAGGATAATTTCATGAATATGCCCTTTATATTGTGCAATCGCTTCTCGGAACTTCACGTGAGATGGCGACAGTGAATATGGCTTCCGTGCAGAACAGGGTAAAAGCAGCAAAACCTGCCTAACTGGAGGTTCGTATCGTTCCAGCACGCGGTTTACAAACCGCTTCACTTCTATCCTCTTCAGCGATTCCATTGTATTCGCCATCATGCAGTGGTTTCGAGCAACTGGCGTTCTCCGCTCAAAATACTCCTTTTCATCGAGGTCTAAGATTCTCAACACCGCGGTTAAAAACGTCGAGGATCGCACCTTCAGCTCCACGTACTCACGCAAACTGCCGGCTCGTATATGCGCTTTTGTCTTCTTCACTTCCTTCTCCAGAAGCAGCGTGTTATGCTTCGCTAATAACGATGCTTTTTCTATGCTCTCCTTCTCCCTTAACTCATCTACCGTTAACGAGGAGCAGACACTACAAGTGCACGGCAATTCCTCCAACTCACTTAAACTCACAGCGCCTTCTTCCGTTTGATAAATACCCTGATAGCCGTTTATCACGGCATTCGTGTCGTCTATCACGTCAACGCCCATGTAGAACAGAAGTGCAGCATTTTCAGCCGTTGCGATTGCAGGCACCCATAAGGCAACGTCCGACGGTATCGCGTTTCGCGCATCAATTATCCTGCGAACGAACGCCCGCGGGCTGTAAAGCATAGCAGACGCGAAGGAAAGCACGTAACAATCAACATAGAGTGACGGGATTGCTTCTTCCATCTTTGTAAACAAAGGGTGCACTTTCGGCAGGAGGACAGCACCTCGTGGTGCGTCATGTAATTCCTCCTGGAATAA
>DAOUYX010000114.1 GCA_030665925.1 Methanosarcinales archaeon
ACTACGATCAGATCAGATAAGGGAGTTAGGAAACCTGTTTTTGGTACGCGGTGAGGGTTATGACGACTTCATCCCACTCTTCACTACGTCCCTCAATACTAAGCCAGAAACGGCTATAATGAAATATAATTTCATTCAATACATGAGGCTGTATCTCACAGATATGAGTTTTAAAGACGTTTTAGATGGTATATCTGTTTATTTATTGCGGGAACGCCCGCAAAAATGCGTGTTTTCAGTTAAAAACGCCTTTGAAGCGGTGCTTGGAAATATTGGCTGTGAAAAGCCCAATACTAAAAAGTTCCGTGCACCATGTTCTTTGAGAGAAGGTTCTAAGAGCTAAGGATGTACTCCAAATAATCTCCTGCTCGTCAGCATGCCGCTTTCCTGCTTACTCCTCGCCAATTTCCGTATTGATTCCAACCCTTTCTCCTCTACGTCCTTCAGTTCGATATAGCCCTTCTCAGCTGCAGCGTTGACTACCTCTTCCCCTCTCTCTGTGCGAACGAAAACCGTTGACCAGCCATCTTCTGAGCCGACCGACCCCACAGAAATGTCCGCGAGTTCAGCGGTGTAATCCGTACAAACTAAGCAGCCCTCGCCGACATAGCCCTTTATCTCGTCTAACGGGATTCTAAGCGTCTCCTCCTCTCCTGATACTATCAAATCCTTACCCTTTATGCTGAACTTGCTCACTTTCTCTAACGAGCCATTGACACCTCTCAGCTTTACAAAACCCAGTAAATCTTCCGTGAAATTCTCCATGCAGAACAGCCCGATAAACAGTTTCACCTTCTCTACGCCCACGTCGTACGGCTGCTCCGCCGTTTGAACTTTTCTCAACCCCTGTATTTGGCATGGCAACCCCACAAACCCTATCTTCTCGCATCCGTCTTCTACCGCCTCTCGCACACCCGTCACACTTGGATAAAGCGTATATTTCGTGCCAGCACCAGCCTGCAAATCCTCGTAAGTCCTTGCCACCTTTGTCATCGGCTTCCACTGATCATCCGAAGTAGTAATCACGCCTCCATCTAATATCCCCTCGTCAAGTGCGTACGCAAGTAGAGCGGTAACCGCGCCGCCATCCTGTCCCTCTTTTAGTATTTCCTCTTTCTTCGATCGAACTGCATAACCTTTGCGGTAAACGCCAAGAACTTCTGCACTTTTCCGCTCCTCGCCGAATATCCTCCGCTCTATCTCGGACAGTGGCAAAAACGTTCGAGGACAGAACGCATAGCACAGTCCACATACCGTATCGTAGTCCTCAACGAACCTCGGCTCTCTTTTGCCACTTTCGTCTTTTTCGATTTTTATTTTATCGCAAAACGCTGCACACGTACCACAAAGGCAGCACACTCTTTTCGCTGTTACTTCATTCTGTAAATCGCCAAAGCCGCGCTCTAAAAATGTTGGCAGTCGCACATATTTCCGCGCTTCCGTTCCAGTTCCCACTTCGCCAGGATCTGCTTCTTGTGCCATGTTATTTCACCCCCGCTTTCTCCTTCAGTTTCGCATACTCTGTCTCTACTCGCGCCTGTATTTCCGCAATAACGTCATCGGTAAGATGTCTGAACCGCCTCTGGTCTTTCATGTATTCCTTCACGGGTTTCAACCGTGGGACGTCAACGCTTAATCGGTACTCGCCGTTAATCACTTCGTAAAGTGGAAATACGCCGGTCTCCACGGCTAAACGGCCGATTTCTATCGTTTGCTCCGGAGAAGACCGCCAGCCCGTAGGACAGACGGATAATATATGGACATATGCGGGTCCTGTCATTTCAACTCCTCTCTTCACTTTATCCATCAAGTCAAATGGATACGAAGGGCAAGCCGTCGCCACGTAAGGTATCCTATGTGCAACCGCGATTTCAGGCAGGTTCTTCTTCCACGTCATCTGTCCTATGCTCTTCTTGCCCACGGGCGCAGTGGTTGTCCATGCGCCGTACGGCGTAGACGAAGACCGCTGGATGCCAGTGTTCATATACGCTTCGTTGTCAAAACAGCAATAAAGGAAATCATGCCCGCGCTCCATCGCACCTGACAATGGTTGCAATCCTATATCAGCAGTAGCACCGTCTCCACCAAACCCCACAAATTTCACCCTGCGATCTTCGATTTTGCCTTTCCGTATCCGCGCTTTATACGCCGATTCAATGCCGGACATTACTGCTGCAACATTCTCAAACAGCGTATGAATCCAGGGGACTTGCCATGACGTTTGCGGGAATAACGATGAGAAGATCTCGATGCATCCCGTGGCATTAACAATGATAACATTTTTTCCCAAGGCTTTGCACACGTGCCGAACTGCGAGCGCCTCTCCACAGCCGATACAGGCACGATGCCCGGGAGCAAAGTTCTCTTCCGTTGTGATTAGCCGGGGCACAAATAAATCCTCCTCTTCTCTCTCCATCTCGCTTATTTCTCCTTCCATCGTCATTCCCGCACCCCTATCATCTCAGTTGCAATATCCTCGCCCCGCTCCACTGCTTTTGCCTTTTCCGCAGCTCGATTTATCATATACTTGAAATCTTCTATCGTGATGTCCCTGCCGCCAATTCCTGCAATGAATCCCACTATCTTTAGATCTTCTCTCTTATCGTACAACGCCGATTTCACTTCTGAGCACACCGGACCGCCCATCCCAAAGGATATAGCGCGGTCTAACACCACAAGAAGCTCGACATCTTTTACCGCATCACGGAACTCCGTGAACGGGAACGGTCGCCATAATCGCAATCGTATGAGGCCCACGTCTTGCCCTTCCGCTCTCAGCTCATCCACGGCAAGCATTGCGGTCTCACTGATGCTGCCCATTGTCAACAGCGCAATGCTCGCGTCTTCCATTTTGTAGGTCTCAACCGGCGCGTAATGCCTGCCGAACGTGTCTTCAAATTCTTTCCACGTTTCCAGTATCTTGGACTTCGTGCTTTCAAAAGCAACTTCCTGCGCCTTCTTCGCTTCCGGATAGATAAACGGTGGGCCATAGCAGCCCATGCTCACGGGTTTCTCAGGATCTAACACAAATGGATACTCGTATTCCGGGATAAAATCTGCTACTACTTCATCGTCCGGCAGCATCATGTCTTCGATCACGTGCGAGAGATAAAATCCGTCAATGTGCACCATCGTAGGAAACAGAACGTCCTTATCCTCTGCAATCTTATATGCGCATACAGTGAGGTCGAATGCCTGCTGATTGTTCTCTGCAAACATCTGAATCCAGCCGATGTCTCGAAGAGCCATGACATCGGAATGGTCGCACCATACAGATAGAGGACCGGACAAAGCTCGGTTCGCTGCCACGGCGACTACAGGCAGCCTCATTGAAGAGGGAATGTACAGGACTTCGTGCATTAATTCCAGGCCCTGCCCCGCAGAGCAGGTAAAAACCCGCGCACCCGCAGCCGATGCACCCACGCACGCGCTCATTGCAGAATGCTCCGATTCCACGCATATAAACTCCGCATTCAACTCTCCATCCGCGATCATTTCCGCCAATCTCTCCACAATGTGCGTCTGTGGTGTAATTGGATATGCAGAGATGACATCGGTGTTTGCCATACGAACCGCTTCTGCGATCGCAAAAGAACCTTCTAAGCCTACTATTTTTCCTTGTGTCATCTTCTATCAAATAATTGCTTTTTTATTTAAAATGATTTTCGAGTTTTTTCCTCTTCGCGTATCTGCCTTTCAACCCTCGTTTTCGTCGCCGAAAACTCCTCGTAAACTCCTAATCTCTCACACCGCTCCTCTAAATACGCCATATCTAAGTTATCAAACTGCCGAACATAAATACCTTCTACATCTTTCACGTCCTGCTCGCTTCCAAATAGCAGTTTGTTCGCGATGATGTCTTCAGGTGATGCAACATAAAATTCAAAATCCGCTAAACTCACTTTCCTTCTCCGTTCCAGTGTTATCCGATCATTTTCGCCGCAAATCCCCTTTATATCCAGTCTTATCATTGAAGTTTTATCTTCTATCGTGGCGTGGGACTTCTCCTCAAATGCCGTTTTTATATCTTCTTCATCTGCAAAAAAGTCATTCTCTTTCAGAAATTCTACGAATCGCTTTACTTTGGGCATATCCATCGCGAGTATTATGTCTATATCCATCGTTGTGCGGGGAATACCGTAAAACAGAACTGTTAACCCTCCAACTACGACATACGCCACCTTTTCTTCATTTAAAAACGTGCAAACCAATTTTAATATCTCATCCATGCTTCGCATTTTCCGCTATCCTCATTGCAAAGTCAATAAGCTTCAAACCTTGCTCAAATGTCTCGATATTGGAGAATTTTCTTGCTCGTAATGCTTCTCTTATCCTTTCTTTCTCCCTTTCTTCTCTTATTTTCTCTCTTAGCTGTTGCTTGTTCAATTTTGCACCTCGATGAGTCTTTTCCTATTCCTCCTCTTCCTCAACCATCGTTATCACGCCTCGTGAGCATTCATGCGCACAGATTCCACATCCTTTGCAATAATACAGATCAGCTTCGAAGTATCCCTCTTCGTCCTCTTTTATGCACGCCTCTGGGCAGTAGATATAACATATCCCGCATTTTATGCATTTCGTATTGTCACGAACCGGTCGCTCCGATCGCCACTCGCCCGTTTTATATGACGATGCACTTCCTGGCTCGGTAACCACACAGCCAAGTTCTAAATCTTTCCACCCTTTTTTTTCACTACTCATTTTTTACCACCTATTTCGCTTTTTCCCGAATTTATTTACCGCAGAGATCACGAAACGAAGAGCGCTGAGATAAGATAAATGGTTTTCCTGACCTTTTGTGTTCTCTGCGGGCTCAGCGGTAAACAAGTACCTTTTCGCATTTTGTTAGCTTACCACCGTTTCTTCGTACGCTTTTCTCATCGCTTCGATGTTCTTCGTGGCAACTTTTCCAAATCGCTCTTTCATCGGCTCCTCCAAAGATTCCAGCGTAACTATTTCTGCCGCTTTTATCACTGCGCCAAGCATAGCCGTATTGACGATGGGCAAGCCTAAGACCTCCTTTGCGATGCTCATTGCATCCACCGTTGCTAATCGTTCCGTGCTGATCGCCGCTTTCATCTCCGCATGCGATTTCTTTGTATTGATTACTGCTATCCCGCCTTTCTTAAGCCGGGAAACGACGTCGCCGATATGAAGCAATCCGGGGTCAAGCACGACCAGCACGTCGGGTTCTGCAACTTCCGTCCTTATTTTAATCCGTTCTGTCTCGTTTACCCGTAAGAAGGCGAGAACTGGTGCTCCTCTCCGCTCAGGCCCAAACGAAGGCATTGACTGCGCATGTTTACCCTCTCGGATAGCAGCATGTGCGACCAACTCCGCTAATGTAACTCCTCCTTGCCCCCCTCTTCCGTATATACATATCTCTATCATTTCAACTTTTTTTACAACCTTTTCTTTATAAAAGGAAGGTTAATCAAAGAAACTATCTTATTGCTGGTGTTCCGGTATTTAAAAATTTTCCTATCTGCATCGCGAAACTCGGTGTATGTAATAATCTCGTTAGT
>DAOUYX010000186.1 GCA_030665925.1 Methanosarcinales archaeon
GTCATCAAAGCAACTGATAAGGATCATGCGATCTTTATTCCTGGTGAACCTAAGCAGCAGCATAAGGTGGATACAAAGGTTACACAACTGACGCCTGTAATCGAAGTTAAAGCTGCGGATGAAGGAACGTGGGGGGACAGGCTCAAAATATTAGTCAAGGAAAGTTCGCTCTCCACTGCCAGATTGACAGCGCCAGCACAGAAACAGGACTATCTGGATCTGGATACTGTTACAGGAATGGAGAAAGGAACCTTACTTAAGCTGCATACTTCGACACCAATATACGGAATAGTAACCGAGATTATTAAGACAGAAGACACCAGAAGGGTGAAACTTCGGAATGCTATTGACGAATCCCTGGCTGCGAATCTGGAGGTTTCAACAGCAGAGTTTGATGTTATGGTCTCTCTTGATGGAATTGACGAATCTTTTAAAAATCTTTCGATGGATGAAGACCATAGCCGGTATATCAAAGAGATAATCACAGAAGATACTTCTCGATTAATCAGGCTGAAGGATGTCAGTACCACGGAGGAGTCCTCGCAGAAGATACCGGTGCCAACGCAAGATAAAGAATTGGTCTGGAAGCTTAGTGGTGGTAACGACGGCATTCCCTTGGATGACGAGCTTAATACAACCTATGAAGGGAAAGATAGCCCGGAACCGGCAGAGAGGACCGGGCTTTATACATTTAAGAACATAGATGAAATAAGCATTGCCGCCATTCCCGGTATCACAACTCAGCATCTTCAAAATAAGCTGATCATTCATTGCGAGAGCATGAAAGATCGGTTTGCGGTTCTGGATTCAGAAGAGAAGGCGGATTTTGATGAAATCCAGCGACAAGGAAACTTATACGACTCGAAGTATGCTGCCATTTACTATCCCTGGACTCGAGTATTTGATCCGTTATCTAAAAAACGGACCAATGTTCCACCAAGTGGGGCTATATGTGGCATCTATGCGCGCAGCGATATCGAAAGGGGAGTCCATAAGGCACCAGCAAATGAAATTGTCCGGGGAGCGCTGGGTTTAGAAGAATTTGACGGTGTAAAGAGAATTATTACCAAAGGTCAGCAAGATATATTGAACCCCAAAGGGATCAACTGTATCCGCGCTTTCCCTGGCCGAGGTATCCGTGTCTGGGGAGCAAGGACTACCTCAAGCGACTCTCTCTGGAAATACGTAAATGTCCGTCGGCTATTTCTGTTCCTTGAGGAGTCTATCGAAGATGGTATACAGTGGGTGGTGTTTGAACCAAACGATGAAAAACTATGGGCAAGAGTAACACAAACCATTACGCAGTTCTTAACCAGGGTATGGAAAGACGGTGCGCTTATGGGCACTACACCCGAAGAGGCATTCTTCGTTAAGTGCGACAGAACAACGATGACCCAGGACGACATTGATAACGGTAGAATTATTATCTTGGTAGGCGTTGCCCCTGTAAAGCCCGCGGAGTTCGTTATCTTCCGCATCGCTCAGTGGCCAGGGGGTTCCGCAGTAACTGAATAAATAGGAGGTGAAAAAGATATAAAATGCCAGTTGGAGAAAGAAAAGACCCGTATAGGAATTTCAGGTTCTTGCTTGAAATAGATGGCATCGAACAGGCATGTTTCAGTGAAGTTACCATCCCGGACACGAGCAGTGACGTCGTTGAATACCGGGATGGATGTGAGCCAACAACAGTGAGGAAACTTCCCGGATTGACCAAGTATGGGAACGTAACTCTGAAATGGGGGATCACCGATTCTATGGAACTGTACGAGAAGTGGCGTAAACCAGTGGAAGAGGGTAAGATGAAAGACGCGAGAAAAAATGTTGCTATCATCCTGATGGATGAAGAAGGGAATCCCGCAGCGAGATGGGAATTTGAGAATGCCTGGCCCAGCAAATACGATGCACCTGACCTCAACGCCAAGGGAACCGATGTTGCTATCGAAAACTTGGAAATAGTGCATGAAGGCATGAAGCGCGTGAAGTGAAGCCGTAAAGAGTCTGCGAAAAATGTTTCAGACAGAATACGAGTTCACTTTGCCGAAGGGCTATGCGGACGGGGAAGGGAACCTGCATAAAAAAGGTGTCATGCGATTAGCTACGGCAGCAGATGAGATACTACCACTGAAAGACCCCAGGGTGCAGCAGAATCCCGCTTATCTCACCATTATCCTTCTTTCCCGCGTAGTAACCAAGCTTGGTGACCTTCCGGCAGTGAATCCAAGGGTTATAGAGGAGTTATTTGCCACTGACCTGGCTTATCTGCAAGAGTTCTATCATAAGATAAATGGCGGTGGCAGTACGAAGATAAAAGCAAAATGCCCAAAGTGCGAACACGAGTTCGAGGTGGACATTGGCTTGGGGGAATAGAGGGCTACCCCCTCGATAGAATCTATGAGGAGGTAGCCTTTGTCGCATATCACTTTCACTGGAGCTATGAAGAGATCGTGAACATGGAGCACCGTGAAAGAAGAAGGTGGTGCGAAGAAATCTCGAAGATAAATAAGGAGTTGAACGAGGGAGTCAAGTAGCCAAGTGGCCAAGCTGCCAAGTAATCAAGTAGCCGAGTAAACAAGTAGGGGTTGAGTTTAATGCAGAAGAGGGACACTCTTGTAGGTGAAGAGTGTGTCTGAAATGAACAAAAAGTTATTAATATTTAAACGTAAGAAGGCAAAAGTACTAGACGAGAAAGGCTGGAGTAACCGCAAAATAGCACGTCATCTACTGGCGAGCAAAAACAGTGTAGGTAAATGGGTGCAGATGGATGAAAGCGAAATATCAAGCGACAACAGAGGCGGGGAAAAGGGGAAATCGAGAAAATACA
>DAOUYX010000193.1 GCA_030665925.1 Methanosarcinales archaeon
ACTATTTCCGCTCCGTATGTTTCCGCAAGTTGCATGACCGTAGAACGGGCATTTGAATCCCTCACGTGAATCTTCATAAGGCATAAATCACGGATAATCGCCTTCTTCTCCGCCAGATCCACCACCTTTACCACTTCTATCAGATTGCTGAGCTGCTTTCTCACCTGCTCCAACTCGCGCTCTGAGCCGTTTATCGCCACAGTCATCCTTGATAAACCGTCCTTCTCGCACGGCGAAACGGTGAGCGAGGTGATATTGATCCCGCGCATCGTGAACATGCCTGACATTCTCGTCAGCACTCCTGGATGATCCTCCACCAATAATGAAATTATATGTGTGTGCATCGTTCCGTTCCTATCATTCCTATAACACCGCCACCAGGGGGAATCATTGGCAATATCTTATCATCCATCCCCACGATCATATCAATAACCGCGGGCTTCCCGGACTCGAACGCGTTATGCAATGCGTCTTTCAACTCCTCCGGCTTTTCCACTCGCTCGCCGTAGCAGCTAAATGCTTCTGCCAGCTTAACAAAATCGGGTGTTGCTCCCAAGCCAGTCTGCGAGTATCTCTTTTCGAAGAACAGTTCCTGCCACTGCCTTACCATCCCCAGATACCTATTGTCAAAGATGCAGACCACTACGGGAATATCGCTCTCAACGCAGGTCGCTAGGTCCTGACAGGTCATCAAGAAACTTCCGTCACCTGCAACGTCCACGACTTTCTTATCCGGTGCCGCGACTTTCGCCCCGATCGCTGCGGGGAATCCGAATCCCATCGTTCCCAGCCCGCCGGAGGATACAAACGTACGCGGCTTCTTTGTCAGGTAATAATGTGCGGCAAACATCTGACACTGTCCCACTTCCGTTGTAATTATCGCATCATCGTCCAGGATTCGATTCAGCTCTTTTATGAACATATCCGAGATTGATGTCCCCGCTCTACCTACATCTTTTATACAATCTTCACACGCCGAATGCATCTCTTTTATCCGCTTTACCCACAAACTCTCGGTAGCTGTTTTTTTCTTCTTCTCCAGCCATTTGATTATCTCTCCAAGTGCAAGCTTCGCATCGCCCACAATTGGTATATCTACCTGTATGTTCTTGTTTATCTCCGCGGCATCAATATCTACGTGTATCAACGTTGCGTCCGGAGCGAACTGGTCTAATTGCCATCCAGTTAACCGGTCGCTGAACCGTGTTCCTACAGCAAGCAGAGCATCGCATTCATTGATCGCTCTGTTCGCATAAATGCGTCCGTGCATTCCCGCCATGCCCAGGGAGAAAGGATGATTCTCAGGAATCGCTCCTTTACCCATAAGTGTCGTTACTACGGGAGCACCGAGAAATTCTGCTAAGTGGCGTAATTCTTCCGTAGCACCGGTGCTGATAACGCCGCCGCCTGCTAATATCAGCGGTCTCTCAGCATTTACTAACGCCTCTGCTGCCTTCTTTATTTGCACCTTATTCGGTTTTATGTTTGGCTTATAGCCCGCGAAAGTCTCCTTCTGATGCAAATCCACTTCTACCTTGGTTGCCAGGACATCTTTTGGGAGATCAATCAAAACAACGCCTTTGCGCCCGGTATTAGCGATATAAAAGGCATTATGGATGACTTTCGGTAAGTCTTCCGTTCTCTTTACGAGGAAGTTATATTTCGTGACGGGCATGGTGATGGTGAAAGTGCTTGCTTCCTGGAATGCATTGCTTCCTATTGCTGCGGTTGGCACCTGTCCGGTCAATGCTACTACGGGGGTAGAATCCATGCTTGCATTTGCCAGCCCTGTAACGAGGTTTGTGGCACCGGGGCCTGAAGTGGCGATACAAACGCCTGTTTTACCTGAAACCCGTGCATAGCCGTCAGCAGCATGTGCCGCACATTGCTCATGCCTCATTAATATATGCCGCACCGCATCCTCTGTATAAAGCACTTCGTATAAATCTAATAAAACGCCTCCGGGTATTCCAAAGGCTACTTCTGCTCCTTCGTTCTTCAACTCCTCTACTACTATTTCCGCACCGCTTAACTTCTCTCTTGTCATTGCTCTTTCCCCTTTATAACCGTTCTAACAGTTGTGAGTGATTATATAGTATGTATTATCTTTTTATATAATGTTGTTTGAAGGGCATTTAATTAACTCTTCAAGATAACAGGTAGCAAGATAGTTTTTGACCTACACTTCTCTTTGCATCAAAAAAAGTCTCCTGAAGACCTCTATATTCGTGAGCATTGCCAATAACAAAAGCATGGCTAAAACGTGGTTGAAAAAAGCACCAATCATGATTATAAACAAACGCATATCTCTCCTTATTGGTATCCTTGTTTTAACCGATTTTTCAAAGATGTTTTCAAATCGTGCATTTGTATAACTTATCATAAATGAGCCTGTGAGTGCGAAAAAACCGATTATCCACACTGATATACCTCCATTCAGCATCCAATAACCAAAAATCAACCCTAAAAGTATTATTCCATCGGCATATCTATCTAAGATAGAATCAACAAAAGCGCCGTAATCTGTTTTTAAAAACTTCAACCTCGCTACCTCGCCATCACATCCATCAATAATTGAAGAAGCTTGTGCCAATATCCCACCAATGATGAGATACCTATATTCTCCGAGGAAGAAGAAAGCTGCGGACACCA
>DAOUYX010000156.1 GCA_030665925.1 Methanosarcinales archaeon
GTCCCAATTTCGATTCAGACATTGAAAGCGCCTGCAAGTCGTTTATTGCAGACCGCAAATCGCCATGCGCATTTTTAGCCAGAAAAATCAGTGCGTTATCCTCTATCTCAATCCTCGTGTCATCGCTTATCCTTCTCAGCACGCGGAAAACCGTCCCCGGCTTTATCCGCTCAAATTTAATCACCTTGCAATTACGCAGCAAACCTTGCCCCATCTTGTATTTGTCGTTTGCCGTGAGTATTACAGGTTGTGTGCTCTTCTTCACAATCTCTGTTATCGCCTTTGTGCCACCTCTGTCCTCGTTCCCGTGCAGGTTGTCCGCCTCGTCCAGAATGATCAATCGCGTCGTGTGACTGAAAGTAGTGCTTGTAGAAGCAGGTCCGACGATGCTTTTTATCACGCCCGCATTTCGCTGATCCGACGCGTTTAACTCTATAACTTCCCAGCCCTTCTCAGACGCAAGTGCATACGCCGCGGACGTCTTGCCGCAGCCTGCAGGTCCGTGGAGAATAACGGCTTTCTTCGACTTTGCTTTTAAAACGTTCTCAGCCCACTTGCTTAACTCTTCTATTGCTTTTTCGTTCCCAACAACGTCTCTCAACTTCTTTGGTCGGTATTTCTCCGTCCATTCCACGCTACTTCCCCGCATAAGTCACTGTTATATCATTAGTTCTCCCACCCTTAATATGTTTCGTGGCACTGCCTAAAAATATAGTGATTTATCTATCACCGACCGCCGAGAGCGCAGAGACCACAGAGTTTTTAGACGGGTTCACTCATTGCTTAGGTTTTCTGATGCTTCTGCGTGCTGACGCTATGATTCTGCGTGTGTCTTTAAGGAAGCCAATGGAAAAGTTCTTATTTAAGAAGGGGGAACTCACATTAGAATTATGGGCGAGGATAAAAAGGGAAGGAAAAAGGAAAAGGCGGCAGAATCCGCAGCTTCTCTGATAAACGATGGCATGGTGGTCGGTCTCGGCACGGGGTCTACGGCAGAATTTGTGATAAGAAAGATCGGCAAGAGGATAAAGGATGAGGAACTTGAGCTTTTGGGCGTTCCCACCTCGCTGAGAACCGAGATAATAGCAATAGAATGCGGCGTTCCTATTACCACGCTTTCTGAGCATTCCTCGTTGGACCTCTGCATAGATGGAGCGGATCAGGTTGATTCTCAACTCAATTTGATTAAAGGTGGCTGGGGCTCGCACACGCGGGAGAAAATCGTGTCCTATGCAGCGAAAAAACTGATCATCTGCGTTGACGAAGAGAAGGTAGTAGAGCTGCTCAATAAGCCTGTGCCTTTAGAGGTTTTGCCATACGCTGCGAAAATAGTGGAGAAACAGGTGGAAGAGCTTGGGGGCATGCCTATTTTAAGGATTGATGGAAACAGAGGTGGCTATTTTGTAACGGAGCACGGCAATCTCGTAATAGACGCGGATTTCGGCGTTATACGCAATCCAAAGGAGATCAATGGCGCTCTATCTTCTGTGGTCGGCTCTCTCGAGCATGGGATATTTACAAATGCTACTGAGGTACATGTAGGAAATGAAAAGAGGGTTAAGATATTAAAAAGAGATTAAACATAAAGAGGTCGATAAAAATGAAGTTGTTGGTAAGCCCAAAGGATGTGGAGGAAGCGAAGGCGGTGATTCACGGCAATGCGGATATTGTAGACGTGAAGAATCCCAAAGAGGGTTCTTTAGGCGCTAATTTCCCCTGGGTCATAAAATCGATAAAGGAACTGGTGGAGAAAGAGGGCGGAAATGGCATGGAGATGAGTGCGGCAATCGGGGATTTCGATTATAAACCGGGAACTGCGTCATTAGCCGCGTTAGGCGCCGCTTCAGTAGGTGCAGATTACGTAAAGATAGGGCTATTCAAAGTAAAAACGAAACAAGAGGCAATAGATCTGCTTAGCGGCGTGGTTAAAGCGGTGAAAGGATTCGATCCAACGAAGAAAGTGGTTTCCGCTTTCTATTCTGATCATAAACGAATAAATTCGATCTCGCCGTTTGAAATCGCAGAGATTGGTAAGGAAGTGGATATAGATGTGGCAATGGTGGACACGGGCATAAAAGACGGGCGGTCAACCTTGGAGTTTCTCAGCGAAGAGGAGCTTAAGACGTTCGTTTCGGAGTCACGGGCGCTTGGACTGGATGCTGCGCTCGCCGGCGCGCTCACATTTGAGGATCTTCCCGTGATCAAGGCGATCAATCCGGATATACTCGGTGTGCGAGGCATGGTCTGCGGTGGCGACAGAAACGCTCAGGTAAGAGAGGAGCTGGTGACCGAGTTGCGTAGAAAAGTTTCGGAGTAATTTGAGTTTGAGGCGAGTAAGTAAAACCTTAAATCAGGCATGGAACGACAATGACCGGCAATGAAATAAAAGGGCAGAGACTTTCTGACGACGAGTTGAGGGAGTTAGCGTCCGGCTTGAGTGACTTTGGGGATGTGCTCATAACGATGGGGAAGCTCGCGAAGCTGGAGGGAAAGCTGACCAGTTTGGAGGAACTCATGGACAAGCTCTTCCATGCGGATAATCGCGACTTGTTTTTGGCTATGGAGACAAATCCGGAATTGATGGGTAAAGCAACGGGAATTATGGCGAAATGGAGACCGCTCGCGGGGAAGGATCCTATGGAACTGCCACCAGACGAGCAGATAGAAGTGGGCACGAGTTTCAAAGAGTTTTCCAGTTTGCTTACCTTGGTCGTGGGCGGTACGGCGCAGGCGGAAACGCAGTCGAAATAAGCCCGGCGGTCATCCTCGCACCACATGCACCGAAGTCGCTTTAAAGGTTGCGTAGACTTCGTCCCCTTCATTTAGCCCGAGTTCTTCACGTGATTGCTTTGTAATAAGCGCTACAAGCTCGCTACGCTCGCTATCCATTTTTACACGTGTTAAAGGGCCCATATCGTGTAGTCCCGTTATTCTTCCGGTTATAACGTTTCTGGCGCTGCTATCTCCTACGCTTTCGGACAAAATTATGTCTTCCGGTCGTATGAATACTTTCACAACTCCATCACGATACTCCGAAACGGCGAATATGGGACCTCCCGTATCAACTTCTATCTCGGCAATGCCGTTCTCATTATTTCGCACGACACCACGTAATACATTCTCAATGCCAACAAAATCGGCTAACTCCTCGTTCACTGGCTTATTAAAGATCTCATGAGGCGTACCCACCTGCATTATTTGCCCTTGCATCATCACCGCTATTCTATCCGCGAGAATCAACGCCTCTGTCTGGTCGTGCGTCACGTGAACCATAGTGATATCAAATTCCTCTTTTACTCGCTTCAGTTCCTCTCTCAGATAATCTTTCGTTCTGAGATCTAAAGCGGATAGCGGCTCGTCCAGAAGCAATATTGAAGGTTCAATGGCAATCGCTCTGCCAATTGCAACCTTCTGCTGTTCTCCACCACTTAACGTAGCGGGATAACGATGCGCAAGGTGCGATATACTCAGCCAGTCCATTATTTCCTTCACTCTCTTCCTGTTCGTATCCTGCGATGCAGACTTCTTCAACTTCAAACCAAATTCTATATTCTGCTCAACGTTCAAATGTGGGAAGAGGGAATAATCCTGATAAATAAAGCCGATCCTCCTTCTCTCTGGTGGTAGATTCGTTACGTTTTGCCCTTCTATCCAGATTCCCCCTCCATCCGGGAAATAAAAACCCGCAATCGT
>DAOUYX010000092.1 GCA_030665925.1 Methanosarcinales archaeon
AGGAGATTAAAAGCGGGATGGGTGTCAAAAGAAGACCAGTTAAACCTCGTTGAAGCTTTTCATTACCGCCTCGCGGCGGATAATCTCGAAAGAATCGGCGACCATACGGTAAAGATTGCAAATATGCTCCGTTCTATTGACTTTGATAAGGATGTGCCGAAGGATATTACGGGCAGGCTCGTGGAGGTAGGGAAGGATTCGCTGGATAGTATTGAGAAAGGCGTCATTTCACTCCGAAGCACGGATACAGAGCTTGCGAGCAGGGTATTGAGCTGGAATGCGAGGATAAAGGAGAAGATATCGGAAATCAGCCGATTGACGATTGCCACACCAAATGCGTTACCTCTTGGAATCATAACCGACAGTATCAGCAGGATAGGGGACTATGCGGAAAACATTGCGGAACTTGCAATTGATTTACACCAATTATAGGGTAATTCCTTTCTTCCTCTGTATATCTGTTGCGATAGACTACACATTAACGTTGTATCTCGCAGGGAGCAGGGAAGCAATCCAGCGATACGAATTCAGTCCGCTGCTCAGATATGCGATGGAACACAACGTTGTAATCATTTATCTCGTGTTCACCATCTTCTTCTACTACGTATCCGCGTACATCGTGTTAAAACTCCTCAAAGACGAGCCGATATACAGTGCTGGCGTTGCTCTTATTCTGCTGCTGAGCATAACGCACCTGCTCGGTGGGCTATCGTGGGTGTTCAGGAATGCCTGGTACTCGAATATGGTAATGGCGTTATCGCTCGCTTCCATCGCACTTGCAATTGCATCTTTTGGTTATGTAATTCTTCGGCGAGCATAATCTATATACACTATAAATTTTACATAGGCAACCAATATCAAGGCGGATGATGGATGATAATAGACAAAAGAGATGAGAATAATCATAAGCATGGTTATGGCGGTGACACTTTCGGTGTACACGTTTGGTAGTGCATGCTGGTATGCAGCCACCTCGCTCTTTAATTCCATCATACCACTCGTTTCACTCGCTTTCGTTGTTTATCTTGCGTTCATCTATTTTATGTATAGATTTTATTGAAAAGAAAAGATATATATTATTTTCATATCATCAAAAATAGTAAAGCTTATAGATATTCTTTATACGTCTTAGCGAAAAACAAAAATAAAAGAGGTGATAAAAAGAGTGAAGGAGATAAAATTGGCAGTTGCTGGCGTTGGGAACTGCGCAAGTTCTCTTGTCCAAGGTATCGAATATTACAAACACGTGGATGCGAAGGATTGCATCGGTTTGATGCATTATGAGATAAATGGATACAGACCAGGGGATATAGAGGTTGTAGCGGCATTTGACGTAGATAAGAGGAAAGTGGGGAAGGACTTAAGTGAAGCGGTTTTTGCAGAGCCTAACTGCACTACGGTTTTTTACCGGGTGCCTTATTATGGTGTGGGGGTGGAGATGGGACCTGTTTTGGATGGTGTGGCACCACATATGCACCAGTATCCAATGGACAAAACCTTCGTGGTTGCAGATGAGGAGCCTTGCAATGTGGTGAAGGTGCTCAAAGACAGCGGTGCAGAGATTTTGGTGAATTACACGCCCGTAGGCTCGGAGCAGGCGACGAGGTTCTATGCGAAAGCGGCTCTGGAAGCGGGCGTGGCGTTTGTCAACTGCATGCCGGTGTTCATCGCATCTGACCCGGAATGGGGGAGGCGATTCGAGGAGAGGAAATTGCCGGTGGTCGGTGATGATGTGAAATCGCAGATTGGTGCCACGATTGTTCACAGAACGCTTGCGAAGTTGTTCAACGACCGTGGATGTAAACTTGACCGAACGTATCAGCTTAACACAGGAGGAAACACCGACTTTTTGAATATGCTTAACCGCGAGAGATTGAAATCAAAGAAGATTTCGAAGACAGAAGCGGTGCAATCAGTTCTGGATGAGCCGTTGATGCCGGATAACATCCATATAGGACCCTCAGATTACGTACCCTGGCAGCGTGACAACAAGATATGTTTCTTGCGGATGGAAGGAAGAATATTTGGAGATATTCCGATAGACCTCGAACTCAGGCTTTCCGTGGAGGACTCGCCTAACAGTGGAGGAAGCACGATTGATGCGATACGAGTATGCAAACTTGCACTGGACAGAGAAATTGCAGGACCACTGATAGAAATATCTGCGTATACGATGAAGCATCCCCCGGTACAGTATCCGGACGGAGTGGCAAGAGAACTTGTGGAGAGATTTATAGGAGCAGAAAAATAGAAATATCTACGTAGCATGAAAGAGAAGGTAGCCATAATTTCTAAAGGCATCTGGCCTCAAATTACTGGAGGGGCAGAACTGGTAACGTATAAAGTAACTCAAGAACTTCAGAGAAAGGGGTACAACGTTTCTTTGATTAATAAAGAGTGGGAATGCAAGGAGAGTAGACCAGAAATGAGTACTATAATAGATTGGGCTTGGGCTGAGGACGCAGCGAGAAAGGCGATGGCAGTGGACCCTGATGTGATTTATATCAGTCAGTACTGGTGGGAAGGAGCGGCGCACTTCATTAACGATACCTATCCAGTCGTCCTGATGATACATGATCTGGGATTTCTGGAGGTCGAGCTTGACCCTGAGATGAGACATCAAATGATGGGTGCATGGCATAAAAGTATAAACAGGGCTCAAAAATTGATTGTTGCAGGAAAGAGAAACCAGGATATGCTGTTCGAGACTTTCCCTCAAGCGAAAGAAAAAACAATCCTTATTCCTCTGGGAGTAGAACTCCCTGCGAATGTTGCACCTCATGCTTCCTCGAATAAAATCGTTTATGTTGGAAGAATCACTCGTTATAAGGGAATCCACTGTCTAATAAAAGCATTTCAGGAAGTTTCACGAGTTTTCCCTGAAGCTGAACTTCATATTTACGGTCAGATCTCCACAGGACTTGGTGATTATCATCAAGAACTTCTCAGCTTATTGAGAAAAATAGGGATAAAAAAGATTAATTATGTTCCAAAATGGTTTTCAGAAGAAGAGAAGATCCGGATGATTCAAGAGGCGGGGGTAGTTGTTTATCCCTCGATAGGTTCAGAGGGGTTTGGAATAGGACCTTTAGAAGGCTTGGGAATCAATGGCGTGGTAGTAGCATCTGATGTATTTGAAGAAACGGGGGTTATCAGCAGGGACGTGGCCTTTGTTTATCCATCGCATTCGACTCAAGAGCTCACGCAACAGTTAATAAAAGCCATGAGTCTCTCCCCAGAGGATAAGGCGCTACAAAGAGAGAAGGCGAGCCGATGGGTTGCCAATTTTACCTGGGAAAGGCATGTTGATGCCCTTGAAGAAGTATTTAAAAGTCTCTGGAGCAGGAAAGATGTTTAATGGAATCCCAAATTTCACGAAAAAGAAAAAAGAAGATATATTCCCAGCTAAACCACCCTATTTCCTCTCTTTGGGGTTAATAACCCATGACCTTGCCAAGGAAAATAAAGAAATAATAGGTGGTGCTTCGGCATATTCGGCGATATTGGCAAGGAACTTTGGGCTGGATTCTGCAATAGTCACCAGCATAGGGCAGGATTTTATGGATTTCGATTCATTAAAAGGCGTTTGGTTAGCGTATCAAACAGGGAAACGCACAACGACATTCATAAATAAAACTTTTAAAAAAAGTTTTATCAAAAGCGCTTCGCAGAAAGGAAGGGAAAATATAAGCGAAGGGAGAGTTCAATATGTTACAGGTGTTGCGGATAGGATAAGGGAAGAAACGATACCAGAGGAGTGGTTTAGCGCTGAGATCATTTATATATGCCCGGTACTGGGTGAGTTGGAGGAGGAGATAATTAAGAGGTTTGAGGGTTCTATGATTGGTGTAGCACCACAGGGCTGGCTGAGGAGCGTTGGCGAAGGTGGGAGAATAGAGAAAAAGAGGTGGGAAAAAGCGAATGAGGTTTTGTCAAGGGTGGATTTTGTGATAGTTAGCGAAGAGGATGTGTTTGAGGAGGATGTTCAGAGATATGTGGAACTTTCAAATATTTTCGTGCTGACAAGGGGCAGTAAAGGTGCGGAATTGTATTGGGACAAGGGAAAGCGTCATGAACATATACCTGTTTTTGAAAGCGAAGAGGTGGATGCTACTGGTGCTGGTGACATGTTTGGCGCCGCTTTCTTGCTGAGGTATTATGAAACGAAAGATGTACATAAAGCTGCGATATTTGCATCTTGCGCTGCTTCTTTTGTCGTTGAAAAGGAGGGTGTTGAAGGTGTTCCTTATAGAGAAGAAGTTGAAAAGAGGATGGAGAAAGAAGGAAGAGATTTTCTCTCCATCAAATAACGTCATGAAAATTGCAAAGTGCGAAAATCACCTAATTTTCTCCCGATCCGCAACATACAAATGCTTAATAGCGCTTGAAGCATATACAACTGCTGTAATTCCGGAATGGAACGCGATAAAAAATAATGAGTATAGTGGAACGCCCAATATAATACCGACAAAAATCGGGATATTGTACAGGTTCCTTCTACCCGCGACCCTTCTAAAAATTCGTTCAAAATTTCCAGCGTCGTCTAAACTTTTCCCCGCTGCCCTTCTAAATTGGTCATATACGTGCCTGTAGAACGCTACAAAAAGGATTATGAATATATACACAGGATTAACGGGGTGGCACTCCGGGTAGAACTGAAGAGGAACCAGGACAGAGCTATAAACCATGAAAATTCATATAGCAGATCAAAGGAATGTTCCATTGAACCGAGTTTTGAGGTCTTCAATTTCACCCTCGCTAATTTACCATCCAAACCATCAACTATTCCTACAACAAAAGTGAGAATTGAGGCAGGAAGCAGATAACCGAAGAGAAATAAAGCAGTTACTGTGTACGCTAATATATTGGATGTGATAGTCATTTGATTGGGAGTAATATCGAAATTAGAAAGGAAAGCCACCAACTTATTCTCTACCGGTTTATGGATATAGTAGGCAAGAGCATCGGATGGGTTTTTGCTCGCGTTCTCGATGATCATCTCCTTAGCTCTTCTTAAATCCTCTTCTGTATCAACATCTATCCACCAGGGCTTTATCTCTTTTCTCATCTTTGATGCATAACTCTCAATCAGGGTAATATCAAATATCTCAGCATCTTCATTCCTGGCTGCCTCGGCAATACCATCTGCAAGCTCAGTATTACCTTCTTTTACCGCCTCTTCTACATAAGAGAAGATTTCCGGTGAGCAGAGGAATATGCCAGTATCTATCCCGTTTTGATTTTCTATATCCTTGCCTATATCAATGATCCTCCCGTTCTTTTCCAGAACCTTTGTATCCCCTGATAATGGTTCTCTTCTATCAACAGCTAAAACAACAGCACTTCTTCCATCGTAATCAATAAGCTCGCTCAGAATGCGAGCATCAAAGATGTGGTCAGACATCAGCAGGATAAAATTTTCGTCCAGAAATTCCCTCGCATTTAAAACAGAAACCCCGTTTCCCTTCTGCCATTCTTTATTTTCTATATAATTTATTTCTACACCATACCTGCTCCCATCTCCTAATTTTGATATTATCCTGTCTCCAAGATAACCAACAACAATAAAAAATTCACCGATGCCCGCTTGCTTTGCGGTCAACAATACTCTTTCAATCAAAGATAAGCCTAAAAGTTGAATTAAAGGCTTAGGTTTATCTTCAGTTAAACGGTTTAGCCTGGTTCCTTCTCCTGCTGCAATTATCAGAGCTTTCATATCTCACGCCTTTTCTTTCTCAAGTTTCTGCTTCACCCACTTTACCATTGCTCTTACCCCGTGCTTCCATTTACTTATACTATATCCCTGTATTTGATTGTACATAAAGTATAACTTCCTTCCATTTAAGACGCGGACTAACACGAATTTACGCAGATTTATTTAAGTTTAACATTATTGATTTTTATCATCTGTGTTCATTAAGCCCTTTCTGGGCTTGCGGGGACGTGGGCAGAGCCCACGAGCGTTAATCGGTGTCAATAATTTATTTTTTAACCGTGTCATTTGCAATATACGTGGGATTGATATCAAAATAGGGAGTTAAACGGTGGGCTTTACCCCACTCTAATGCGTATTTTAACGTATTGAGATATACTGTTGGATTAGGATTGTCTGGAGGACCTCTCAGCCAGAAATGCACTTCTCCAATTTTGTGCCGTTTGACGAAATCAAAAAAATTCTTCCCCGTGTAAGTGTAAAGGCTGTTAATTTCTGGACTTGCGCTAAAGAGAGCGCGCAACTTGTTCACGCCGCCAATCTCACTATATGCCCCGAACTTTTCCAAATCAACATTCAAACCGTATCTCTCTTTCGAGTCGCTTACACAGCTATCAAAGAACAATAAACATTCACAATATTTCTTCCCTTTAGCTCTACCAATATTAATGAGATAAAAGGGGATGTCTTTATATCTATGATCTTCTAAGATTGCCACGAGCTCATTAATAACCTTTTTGGGATCTTCTCCATTTAACTTCAAATCAATCTTTGGGAAAGTAAATCGCTTAAAATTTTGACCATTAGCTTGAACTTGTCTT
>DAOUYX010000103.1 GCA_030665925.1 Methanosarcinales archaeon
TCCCAGCTAAGTATCCCAACTAAAGATAAAGCACGAATACGCCTTAAAGTTATCGGGCTTCTCGAAAAGTGGTTCATATCCCTCTCCGCCAATTACCATTTAGTGCTCTACTTTTACCTTAAATAATGCCGAACCGTCCTCTTCAACGGAATTTTAAAAGGCAAGGATTGTCAGTAACTATGCCTTTTACACCGAGTTCACGTGCTTTCTCCAAATCTTCTACCGTGTTTATGACCCACAAATAGACTTCTATCTCTTTGCTTAATGCCTCTTCAATATATGCTGTATCTAATCTGGGATATCGTTGAAAAATAATATCCGCATGTGCATCAATCGCTAATGTAACCGGAAAAACGGGCAAAGAAGAGATTATCACGCCCGTCTTCATGTTAGGTGCAAGCTCTTTTATTTTGAGAAGTGACGGATGGAAGAACGATGAGATAACAACGCTTTTCTCCATTTCAGATTCTACTACTTCATGCACGACGATCGTTTCCATATCCGGTTCTTTCAGTTCGACAATCAACTCAATTCCAAGCTTCTTGACGAGTGAAAGCACTTCGGAGAGCGTTGGGATTGTTTCTCCTTTGCCCGCATCGAGAGTGCGTAATTGCTCGAGCGTCTTCTCACAGACCTTTCCAGAACCATTAGTCGTTCGCTCCAGAGTATCATCGTGAATAACCACTATTTCGTGATCGTGGCTAAGCCGGACATCAATTTCTGCTGCATCCACATCGCACTCGACGGCCCTTTTTATTGCTCTCAGCGTGTTCTCCGGCTCCTCGAACCGTGCCCCTCGATGAGCTATTATTCTCATTAACTCTTTCTTTTTAAGAAGAAACGGTTTATTTTAAAATATGAGTATAACGAGAAAAGCATGGATAAACTACCGGGATACGCGTAAGCGAGAGCTGAACGACCCGATAGCGATAGTGGGATCGCCGGGGCTTCGGTCTGTTGGTAAACTTGTCGTAGATGCGCTTGTGGAAAAATTGCATCCCCAATTATTTGCTGAACTATTTTCATACGGTTTCCCCAGCATTTATTATGGCCCTTCTTATCTCGGCGCTCCCAGCCACGTGGGTGCACAAATAGCGAAAGGCAATGTAGTGGGACTTCCAAGCGTGAAACTTTATATACTGAATGATAAAAAGCAGGAGCAAGCACAGAGCAGAGACATTGTAATAATAAGCGGTTATCAGGCTTATGATTCTCTTAACCATTATATGGTTGCGGATAAACTCACGGATTTATTCACGGAGCTGCACATAAAAAGGGTTATTTCGCTTGGTGCGCAGGTAATAGAGGGGGGAGTGCGATGCTGCGCAACCGATGTGGAATTATTGGACGAAATGTCTAAATACGAGATTGAGAAGACACATGTAGATAGATTTATAGGCTTTTCCGGGCTTGTAGCTGCGATAGGGAGAGAGAAAGGGATAGAAGGGGTATGTTTATTCGCAAATACGACACCGAATTCTACAGAGCCCGAATATCCGGATTTTAATGCCGCAAAGGTATTATTGAAAAAGGTAGGCGAGATAGTGGAATTTAAAGTGGATATATCCGATTTAGAGGAAAGAAGAAGAAGAGAGAAGGTGTTCATAGAAGAGGGTATAAGCAGAGAAACCGAAGAGAGTAGCGAAGAAGAATTAATCGGATACGCGTGAATCTGGAAGACGATGGCAATAGATACGAATACGAATACTTACGACCTCGCATGTAAGGAGATAGCAGAGGTCGTAGCGGAAAGAGGATTAAGCGACATCGGGAGTATAAACCGGATAAAAAAGGAGATAAGCGGTAAATACGGGTTGAGCAGCATTCCGAGAAATTCGGATGTGCTGAAATTAAGCCGGGACGAATTAAAAGAGCGTTTGAAGCGGAAGAGAATGCGAACTGCTTCAGGTGTTGTTCCTGTTGCGGTGATGACCTCGCCTTATCCATGTCCGCACGGGAAGTGCATAATGTGTCCTGGGGGTCCTGCGTCGGCGTTCGAGTCGCCGCAGAGTTACGTAGGAAAGGAGCCGGCAGCCAGTCGAGCGGCTCAACACGGTTTCGAGCCTTACGAGCAGGTAAAAGCGAGACTACGTCAGATAGAGGAAATCGGGCACGATTTCGAGAAGGTTGAATTGATCCTGATGGGCGGCACGCTCACTGCGAGACCATTAGATTACCAGCGCTGGTTTGTGAAACGGTGCTTAGATGCGATGCGGGATTTTGGAGACGAGCGAGGAATAGAGATACGAAATACCGGTATGACGTTTGAGACGAGACCTGATTACGCGAGGGAAGGAGAGATAGACCAGATGCTGGAGATGGGTGCCACTAAAGTCGAGTTGGGCGTGCAGCAGGTCAGTAACGCGATTTTGGAAACGATACAGAGAGGGCATTCGGTCGAAGATTCGATCGCGGCGAACCGAAGAGCGCGGGACAGCGGGTTAAAAGTAGGCTTTCACGTGATGCTTGGCTTGCCTGGCTCCACTCTTGAAGACGATAAAGCAATGTTCGACCGCATCTTCTACGATTCAGACTTCAAACCGGATTATTTGAAGATCTATCCTACGCTGGTGGTTAAAGGTACGCAATTATACGATATGTGGAGACGTGGCGAGTACGAGCCGACTTGTGAGGACGATGCGATTGAGATAATCACGTATGCGAAACGGATAATTCCAAAGTGGGTGCGGATACAGAGGATACAGCGTGATATTCCTGCGCAGTTCATAGAAGCGGGCGTTAAGAAGAGCAACCTGCGGCAATTAGTGAATGCGCGATTGCACGATGAGGGGTACAGATGCCGGTGCATACGGTGCAGAGAGGCGGGTCTTGCTCGTTTGGCAGGGCGAGTTGCCGATGAGCAGGATATACGATTTTTATCCGAACGTTATGAAGCGTGTAAGGGGACGGAAAGTCTCCTTTCTTACGAAGACGTCGAGAACGACATTTTAATAGCGCTTTTGCGGGTGCGGTTTCCTTACGAGCCGCATCGGGCGGAGTTAAAGCACACCGCGTTGGTTCGCGACCTGCACGTATATGGTGAACTGGTTGGTTTGGGGGAACGGAAGGAGCAGAGCTGGCAGCATCGCGGTTACGGAGCACGGTTGTTGCAGCAAGCGGAGGAGACAGCCGTGGATAGTGGATATAGGAAGATAGCAGTGATGAGTGGTATAGGTGTGCGAGACTATTATGCACGGTTCGGCTACACACGCGAAGGCCCGTTTATGGTGAAGAATATTTCTTAAAGATATTAACAGAATGATGTTGTGAGTGAGAGGATGAAAGAGGAAGATTTACGAGCTTTACTTGCTGAGCAGAGATCCTTAGCGAACGAATACCATACCTCGATATGGCGGAGTTCAGATTTCTTTACGGCATTAATTATTGCCCTTTTAGGGTTAAGTGCAATACTAATAGGAGCACAAGCACCAAAAATCCTTATTCACGTAATAACGAGCTGATTCCAGCGAGATGCGCCGTTTCTTTAGGGTTGGAGCTTTTTGAGCAAATTCAAACAGTAATGTCTTCTTTTTAGTCATGCTATAAATGTTGATTTAACCGTCTTACTTTCTCCAAAAACCGATGTCGGGTAAAAGCGAAGGATAAGCATCATTTTTGCCTTTTGTTTTTCGAATAAAGTGGATGGGCAGAGTCATGATGTATTTTTGTATGACATGATGGACAGACTGTAACTGTTATATCCTTTTCATAATCCGTGTGATGTTTATGGGGCGTTCCAAATATTACTTTATCGGGATATAAATCTTTTATTTCTTCAAAAATGTTTTTGTCATGGATAATGAACTTATTACAACAGAAGCATTTATCGTCCCAACAGTTATTCTCTACCAATTTCACAGCATATTCAAATTCAGCTTCAGTGTATCCTTCATGCCACCCGGTATGAAATCCTTTCCAATACGGACAACCATTAACATCGCCATTAATCTTCTCATCGGGACAGCTATGCAGGCAAGCTTCCATATCACCTAAAACATTGAAACGATTTACATCTTGTTTCTGCAAAAATTCCTTTTTTCCGCAGGGATATTCATATTCAACTGGTCTTTTCAAAAGAAGTTGGATTAGTTCTGATGCTTCGTTTAAAGAGAGCTCTGAGATACTTCTCTTATCTACTTTATTCAGATATTCTCCTATGTCTATTTCATCTTCGTTTTTTGAACTTGAATACGAAGATAAAATTTTTATATAATCTTCTTGGCGCTCTGTAACCCCCCAGTCTTTACTCACCATTTTTGTTTTATACTTACAGTTTGGACTTATTTCAATATTTCGTATTTCCTTTTAAATTTTCCACAAGTAGAGTAACTATGCTTTCCAAGCACTCTCATACTCCTTATGTTTACCATCAAAGCAGAGACCCAGATAGAGACCCCAAACCATTACCGCCTTCTTTTTATCTCTCTCATCACTTTGGACTCTTTACGCTCACAGATTTTCAATCCGTTTTTCTTTTAGCTTAGCGTAAACCTATAAGTTATCTTAAAGATAAATAATGCTTAAACACCTGAATACTTGTAAATACGAGATGCAACAAACTGAAAGATAGACGATGGACGCATTTTTGTTGTTGGTATTGCTCTTTGCATTTTCGATGCTCGGCGTGCTCTTAGGCACACTAACCGGGCTTATCCCGGGCTTCCATCCCAATAACGTCGCGTTTATCCTCCTATCCCTTGCCCCGGTGATAGTAGCAGAGCCGCATTTTCTAAACGATTTTGTTTCTCTAGATATGCTGCTTATCCTGGTTGCAGCCACGATCCTCGCCGCTTCCGTAGCACACACGTTCTTGAGTTTTATCCCGGCAGCATTCATCGGCGCGCCAGAAGGCGATACGGCACTCGCGTTGCTGCCCGCACACCGCTTATTGCTCGAAGGCCGCGCTTACGAAGCAACGGTCCTTTCGGTAATCGGCAGCTTTGGCGCGGTTATATTCTCTTTCCTCTTCTTCATCCCGTTCTATTTCCTCTTCTCCTCGCTTCACTTCTACGAGATAATTCGAGGGCTGATGCTCTACCTGCTAATAGGAATTTCCGCACTGCTCATTCTCACGGAGAGCTTCAGCGAGCGGATGGAGGTGTACCAGGCTATCCTGCTCTCTTCCTTTGTCTTTCTCCTCTCTGGCTTGTTTGGCTACGTGATATTGAACATGCCGGTACATGCGCCATTCTTCTTTCGATCTACTATGCTTTTCCCTGCACTTACCGGATTGTTCGGGCTCTCAACCATCTTATTCTCGCTGCTGTACACGCCGGAGATACCGGAGCAAATGATAGAAGAGCCGGTGATGGATAGAGGAGGCATTGTGAGATCCGTCATATCTGGCTCGGCTTTTGGCTCATTAGTTAGCTTCCTACCAGGAATCACTTCCGCACATGCAACCGTGATGGCAATGCTTGCACGGAGGAACAGAGAGCCTGAGCAGGTAATTATGACCTTGAGTGGTGTTAACACGGCAAACGTAATTTTCTGTCTCGAAACGCTATTTCTCATTTCACGTGCGAGGAGTGGAGCAACGATAGCGATAAGCCGCCTCTTAGACGTTCAGCCGTGGGAAGGACTCATTCCACCTTCCGCACTAATCTATTTGCTCATTGCAGTGTTAATCGCAGCTCCATTCTCGTTCTTCATTACCAAATCCGTCGGAAGGCAATTCGCTTTGCAGTTCGCGAGACTGCCGTATCGAAAGATGCTGAGTGGTATCGCACTTTTCCTCGCTGTGCTTGTTTTCCTTTTTACCGGTGCTTTAGGCTTGCTGGTTCTGCTTGTAGGCACGTGCATAGGGCTTATTCCGATACATTTCGGAGTACGGAGGAGTAATTGCATGGGCGTGTTACTTTTGCCGATAATCGTAATGCTGTGGCAACTCTAAAATAGGAAGTTTTATATAAGAGAGAGCACGTATAGTTTTATATGATAAAGGTAGCGATAAATGGATGGGGTAGAATTGGCCGAATTCTGTTTAGAGCAGCGCTACGAGACAAATCAGACATAGATGTTGTGGCAATA
>DAOUYX010000196.1 GCA_030665925.1 Methanosarcinales archaeon
GTTTTCTATTCTTGCAATGACCTCAGCAGGCTCGCCGAGGTATAGATCAGTTGGGTAGTTCTTTTCCGTTCCATTTGCATCGAGGATGTAGAAATAAGTTGCTATTTCCTTTGTTATCTCCTCGAACCGTTCTATCCGCACGTCATCAAACCACACTTTCACCGAGAACCATCCTACGCCCTGCTTCTCGCACACGCGGAATGTCAGCCTATTCCTACCTGCGTTCAAGGTAACGGGTATTTTAACCTCCTGCCATTCCTCATCGCCTGCTACGTCATCCTCCCAGATCACGACTTCGTTCAACAATGCCTGTTTGAAGTGGTATCCCTGCCATTTGTTTGATGCATAAGAATCGCAAACCTTGAACGATAGCACTGCTATCCCTTCATCTTCGCTATACACATCTTGGTATAATGCGCCGTAATCCCCGTATTCTGAGTCTGTTTGGTAGGGGAAGCTTATCTCGAACGAGGTTATCGGCGATGCTTCGAGCTTCAAATCAACCCTCAGCCTCTGCCCGCTCTTCGCGTTTAATTCGACACACTCCGAATATACTTCAGGCTCTGCGAAAAGCATGAATCTCCCAACCGGCACCTTCTCCAGCACATAGTAGCCGCTTTCGTTCGTGAGCGTCATCTTCTCATAGCCCTCCTCTATCAGCTTTACTTTAACTTTAACGCCTGAAAGCCCCGTATCGTTGCAGAGTACGTAGCCGTGGATCACTGCGTTCGCCTTCGGCAACTTCCTGAGCATCACGTTTATCTCTTTTATCTCGCCATGCTCGACTTTGAACTCCGTCAAGTTCACGAAGTAGCCTTCCTTCTCCAGCCTCAACCAGAAATGTCCTGCAGTTGTCATGAGCTCGTAATATCCCGACGAATTGCTCCTCGTCGTTCTGTAATAAATCTGCTTCTCCGGCTCTACATAATCCCCAATTCTTATTCTCACATCTTGAATAGGATCGCCACTTTCATCTCTGACCCAGCCCTTTGTCATCGAGCCCTCTGGCGTTAGCCTTATTATTATCTCCGGCGTCTTCGATACGTTAATCCATGTGTGATTTTCGAGGTAGCCTTTTGCCCCCGCCCTTATATCCATGCTCGTTGCAAGCACGCTCAGCTCGAAGAGTCCGCCCCTGTCGGCATTCGTGCTCTTCTCGAAGCCATAGCGATAAAATCTCACGCTGGCGTTTGCAATGGACAAATCCGTGACGTTGTCCATGACCTTGCCTTTCACATCTGCCACGACTCCGGGGGGCAACTTCTCCGCCGGTAATTCCTCCACGATAACCTGCGGCGACTCCTCCTCTGAAAGCGGCGGAATTATCGTGACGTTGTAAAGTGGCAGAACATCTAACGTGAAGTTGATGAAACGTTCTTCTCCTTCTGCAACGTCCATTTCCATTTCGCTCTTATCGTAACCCTCGCTCCAGCAATCAAGCCACAAGCGCCCTGCTATCGTTCTTAGCTCGTAGTATCCGCTCTCGTTTGTCTTCGTGCGATTCGCCCAACCGTAGCGGTCGCTCACGCTGACTCGCGCGTAGGGAATCGGCAATCCCGTCTCGCTATCTCGGGTATAGCCTGTAATCATGGAGTTCTCCCCCGGTTTTGCAGTACCATAGAACAGACCTCTGAAGTGGGGATTGGTTCTCGTGAAAGTCCAGCCGGTCGCGCCACGCTCAAAGTCGCTGTTGTTGACATCCGGGACGCGAGACAACGCATACCTCTCGATAATCTCCGGACGCTCGAAGTCTATGTGCGAGGCGACCCAGAGGTGCAACGTCCTGTAAGGCTCTTTTTCCACTTCCTTATACAAAAGGAATTCAAGTTTCATCCTTGGACCCACACGAGTTACATCGAAATAAACGTCTTCAAGCTTCTTCTCTCCGTCATCCAAGCTTATTTCACAATTTGCAATCTCTGAACCTCCCAACATCACCTTTAATGTATAATTAATAATCTTACCTTCATGATTCTCTATTCCCACTATCATTGACTCCTTCTCTCCTAAGTATAAATCGGTTGTGTAGTTTTCTGCTTTTCCGCCTTTGCCAAGTATATAGAATGAAGTGAAATGCTCCTCCGGAAACGTTAACTTTGCATAAATTATTATTCCGCCAGCAACGAATATCGAAATTATAAGTGCTACCATTAACGCCTTTTCGATGTCTGTTGGCTTTTCATCCACTCTTGGTCTCGCTAAAAGGCCTGAGAAATCAAAGCTAAACCTCTCACTCTCCGGCAGTCTCAACCTGAGGATGAATGCAACAAACAGCATTATTGCTGCAAATACTGATAGTGATAGCACTATTGGAGTTGTTCTGACGCCCCAAGGCGTGTAGTTCAACATGAACCCGTCAAATATCGTCATCGCTATACTCAGCACGATCGAAAGCGTCAAACGCTCTATCCCTGTTAAGTCTTCGCGCTTCGGAAATAATACCGAAACTAACGCATAGCCGGGCACGAAAAGCAGAAGAAGTAACGAAAATAATATCCTGAGAATCATGGATAGCGGAACTAAGATGAAGATTATGGACAAGA
>DAOUYX010000015.1 GCA_030665925.1 Methanosarcinales archaeon
AACATTCCCTCGAACAAAATTAGAGAGAATAGCGTGGAAAAACGCTTGAGGAAATGCAGGGTATCCAGTTAGGGATGCCTTTGGAAGATTAAAAGAAAGAAGGAGGAGATATGAGAAATATTAGCCGTTCGCTCAGAAGGAGCAGGGTGAGAACAGAGATCGTGATGTATCTATATAAAATCTATCCAAAGGACTCGTATCCGGCGGAGATGTCAAGGAACATCGGGATAGACCCCACAAATATCCTCGGTGGATTACGAGGAATGAGCAACCGATTCGATGAATCAAATTCACTTCTCAAGATGGGGCTCGTGGATAGGATAGAGCGAGATAACGTGGCTTACTATCGGCTATCAGAACCCGGGAAGGATTTAGTAGAGAGCCTGTCGCTGGGTTAGCTTTTGAGTGGGCGGAGATGGAGACGAAAGCTATTTATATAAGTAAAAACCGAAAAGCTTTTTAATGCATATACACATGTATATGTAGGTGCATAAATACAAAAGGGGGTAATGCAGATGATGAAGAAAGGGGATATGGTTGTTGGTGTATGGAGAGGATTCAGTGAGGATCCTGTGCTTGCAACGAGGGCGATGGTGGATTTAGCGGGTGCGAAGTTGCTCAGGTGTTTCAATCCCGAATACAGGAAATATGAGCGGGATTTAGAAGGGCTTGAGAAAACACGTCCCGACGTACGCAACCTGGCGAAGGGAACTGCGGTGCTTTTTGCAACTGCTTTCTCAGTTTTTTGTGTCGCGGCGTACCTGATGGCAGCATTTTAATATCGCCTTGAACTGGGGACCGGGATAGCGTGGAAAAACGCTTGAGGAAATGCAGGATACCCGGTTAGGGATGCCTTTAGAAAAATAGGAGAGGATATGAAAGATGGGAAAAATGGAAATGAAACACTTGTTTTGGATCCTGTATGTTTGCCTTTTTGTGAGTGTAGTAGTGGAAGTGCTCATTCATTTGTCCCCCCACTTTCATAGTCATGCTGCCTTCGTATGGCAAGAAATCCCCGGCTTCAGTGCAGTATACGGATTTGTTGGATGTATTTTGATTATCGTGGTGTCAAAAACATTGGGTCATCATTGGCTTCAGAAGGAGGAGGATTATTATGAGAAGCATTAGTGAGTTGCAGGAGGTGAGCAAATAATGATTGAGTGGCTGCACCCAGGATTTATATACATCTTTGGTGCACTTCTGATACCTTTCTTAAAAGGTAAATGGCAGAAGGCATACCTGCTTCTCTTACCAATATTAGCCTTCATAGACCTTCAGTATATGTCTACGGGGGTATTCTGGCGCATTCCATTTTTGGACTACGAACTTGTTTTTGGTCGAGTGGATAAGCTGAGCTTAGTTTTTGCATATATATTCGTCATCGCATCCTTCTGCATGACGATTTACGCACTTCACGTTAACAGGAGCGGAGAGCATGTCGCGGCATTCTTATATGTCGGAAGCACACTCGGCGTTGTCTTTTCCGGCGATCTTTTCACTTTAAGCATATTTTGTGAGATAATGGCTATAGCTTCAATGTTTCTTATCGGATTCCGGGGAACAAAGGCTGCTTATCAAGCGGGATTGCGATATATAATGGTGCATCTTTTAGCTGGAGCATGTTTATTAGGGGGCATTATTATGTATGTTCAAGCTACCGGTTCGATCGCTTTCAATGTCATCGGGTTGAATAATTTCGGTTCTTACTTCATACTGACCGGTTTTCTTATAAATGCTGCTGTTCCACCACTGCATGCCTGGTTAGCTGATGCATATCCAGAGGCTACGATTACCGGCGCCGTATTTTTAACTGCATTCACGACAAAAAGTGCGATATACGTCTTGATAAGAGGTTTCCCGGGTGTGGAGATTTTAATATGGCTGGGTGCAATCATGGCGGTATACGGGGTTATCTTCGCAGTGCTTGAGAATGACATAAGGAGACTTCTTGCATACCATATCATCTCCCAGGTTGGATATATGGTATGCGGTGTTGGAATAGGAACTATGATGGCTTTAGATGGTGCAGCAGCGCACGCCTTCTGTCATATTCTTTACAAAGCTCTGCTCTTTATGGGTGCGGGTGCTATAATAGAAGTAACCGGTAGAAGTAAATTCACTGAGCTTGGTGGTCTCTATAAATATATGCCAATCACTTTCTGGCTTTACATGATTGGTGCTTTTTCTATTTCCGGTTTCCCATTATTTAATGGTTTCGTGAGTAAAACGATGATTGTCGAATCAGCGGCTGTAGTTCACATGCCAATTATATGGCTGCTGCTGGAAGGTGCTTCAATAGGAACGTTCCTTCACACTGGTTTGAAAGTGCCATATCTTGCATGGTTTTCAAGAAAAGAACCGGCATGTGAGGCGAGAGAGCCACCCAAGAATATGCTTGTTGCAATGGGCATAACAGCGTTTTTGTGCACTCTCCTCGGTGTGTACCCACAAATCCTTTATCGAATGCTTCCTTATCCAGTAGAATATGCTCCTTACGCGGCAGGTCATGTAATAGGAATGAGCCAACTTCTTCTATTCACATTCGTAGGATTCTGGTTACTGAGAGGAATGCTTCACGGTACTCCAACAATTACACTTGATACCGACTGGTTCTACCGAATAGGAACGAAGAAGTTTATATGGTTCTGCCAGAAACCATTGATGACTTTTGCGAATTCTGTGAACAATGGTGTGATGAAGATTGCTTCTTCTTTCGTCTGGTTCAGCAGAAACCCAACGGCTGCCACAAACATAATGGTCAATTCAGTAGCATTTGTGGTTCTCAGGCCGTTTAATCCGGTATACAAGCGATACGCACAGAATATAGACGAGTTGAAAAAAACGTATCCGGGGGAACCCGTGCAAAGAGTGGCAGTGGGAACCGGAGTGTTGCTCACCCTCGTCTTCCTCGCTTTCTATTTGACAATTTATTTGATATATGCGTGAGAACCCGTTTTTTAAAAAGAGAAACTCGGATAATTTCAGCGCGATAACGTAGAGGTTTATATGAAGAGAAAAAAAACGAAAAGTATTTAATACGGTCGAAGCAACATATTCTGCGGACACTGGTAGCACATAAGATGGAGGCGAAAACAAAAGGTGATTAACATTGATTCCCGTTGAACATTTCCCGGTGCTTATTATAGCAGTATCGGCGCTTTCGGCTTTTACCATCTTTCTTGTAGGATGGATAAACAAGAAAGCGTGCTTTTTCATGTCCCTCGCAACCATCGCATTCCAATTCATTTTGTCCATTTTCATCTTGCGTCATGTCATGACCGTGGGAACCATCCATTACTGGATGGGCGGGTGGAGACCACCGTGGGGCATAGAATATGTTGTAGATTCATTGAATGCGTTCATATTGATCGTAATTCTATTCTTAAGCCTATTGGTGTCGATATATTCAAAGAGGAATGTAGAGCATGAGATAGAGGAGAAGAAACTCGTAACCTTCTATACACTTTTCCAACTCCTTATTACCGGGCTTTGCGGAATAACCGTAACCGGCGATTTGTTCAATATGTATGTTTTGCTTGAAGTATGTTCTCTGGCTGCATATGCATTAATAGCCGTGGCTGGGGGAAGGGCACTGAAAGCGAGTTATAATTACCTGATAATGGGTTCCCTGGGCGCTTGTTTCTACCTGATCGGCGTGGGTTTCCTTTATTCTGTCACCGGCACACTTAATATGGGCGACATGAAGCTTTTGCTACCTCCCCTGTATGCGAATAGAGCGGTTCAGGCGGCTTTTGTGTTCTTTATAGTGGGGATAAGCATAAAAGCATACGTTTTCCCTCTTCATACATGGCAACCAGATGCATATACCTATGCGCCTTCATCGGTAAGTGCGCTAATAGCGTCGACGATGTCGAAAGTAATGATATATGCGCTTATAAGATTGATTTACTCAGTTTTCACGTTAGATTTTATTCTGAGTTATGTAGGTTTGGATATAGTAATATGCTGGGTTGCAGCGACGGCGATAATCGCTGGTTCAATTATTGCAATAACGCAGCGCAATCTGAAGAGGATGCTCGCTTATTCCTCAATAGCACAAATAGGGTATATATTATTGGGTGTGGGGCTTTCTCCACTCTCCGTTTGGGGACTCTTCGGTGCTGTTGCGCACATATTAAATCACGCGATAATGAAGGGCTGCATGTTTTTAGCTGCCGGTGCTTTTATTCACAAAGCGGGATTATGGGACATAAGGGATTTCGAGGGCTTGGGGAAGAAGATGCCGTATGCGAGTGCGGCTTTTACAATAGCGGCGATTTCAATGATCGGAATTCCGCCGGGCGCGGGATTCGCATCCAAACTGTTTTTAATTCTTGCATCCTTAGAAGCATCTCAGTACCCGTTCGTGGCGATTCTACTGTTAAGCACTCTTCTTAACCTCGTATATTTCTGGCGCGTGATTGATCGAATGTATTTCGTGAGGCATGAGGAGGTGGAGACGGATGGCGGAGAGAAGGAAGGTGGTCTTCCGCTCAGCATGATTGTTCCCATGTTAATCCTCGCCGCTCTTTGTATTATCGCTGGCATTTTCTGGCTTACAGAACTTCCTTTGCCCTTGTTTTACAGGATTTTATCGGATTTGGGTGTTAGTGGGGGAGTGACGCTATAAATGGAGTTAATGACGCCGTTGTTTGCGATTCTGTGTCCGGCAATTGCAGCGCCTTTGATTTTACTATCTAGGAAACATCCGAACATAAGGGAGGGCTGGACGCTGGTGGCAAGCATAGCGATGTTCTCGATTATTCTGTCCATGGCGCCAACGGTTTTGAAAGAAGGACCAATAGAATGCATTTTCTTTCAAACCTTATTTCCGGGGGTCTATTTTGGATTTAACGTAGATGCTTTTGGTCTAATCTTCGCACTCACAGCATCTTCTCTCTGGATTCTCGTTTCCCTGTATTCCATAGGATATATGCGGGCGTTGAAGGAGCACGCGCAGACAAGATTCTTCTTTTTCTTCTGCTGGGCTATATTTGGTGCGATTGGAGTTGCGCTTTCCGCGAATTTACTCACCTTTTATGTATTCTTTGAGATATTGACCGTGTCTACCTATCCTTTGGTGATACATGACCAATCGCCGGAAGCTTTGAGTGCGGGGCATAAATATATGGCGTATCTGATGACTGCGGGCTGTTTCTTATTGTTCGGGGTGATGATGACCTATTATCTTACGGGGACTACGGATTTTACACCTGGAGGTATATCTGCTCTTGGCTCGGCATCTCGAGTGATATTAATAGTGCTGTTCTTCTGTTTCATGTTAGCATTCATGAAGGCGGCGTGGATGCCTTTTCACTCCTGGCTTCCCACTGCGATGATAGCGCCGACGCCCGTGAGCGCACTATTGCATGCGGTAGCGGTGGTTAAAGCGGGGGTGTTTGGAATCGTGCGCATAGTCTGTTATGTGTACGGCGTGGACTTGATGCACGGACTTGGGCTGTGGTTGGTTTTAGCATGCATCGCCGGTTTCACCATGATTGTTGGCTCTTTCTTCGCAATTGCACAGGATAACCTTAAAAGGAGATTAGCATACTCCACCATAAGTCAGCTATCCTACATAATTCTGGGCGCGGCATTATTGGCGCCTAACTCGCCCAGCGGAATAACGGGTGCAATGCTTCATATACCTTTCCATGGTTACATGAAGATAACGCTCTTTATGTGTGCGGGTGCGATAATGGTAGCGACGGGAAAGAAGAACATAAGCGAGATGGCGGGTATAGGTAAGCAAATGCCCGTGACTATGCTTGCGTTCAGCATAACTGCGATAGGTATGTGTGGAATTCCACCGGCATGCGGATTTATCAGCAAAATATATCTCTGCTTTGGTGCATGGGCATTACAGCCTCCATACGGGATAATATTCTTATCTATCATCTTGATAAGTTCGCTGCTGGACGTTATTTATTTCTTCCCTATAATATATACTGCATTCTTCAGAGAGCCGGAGGGAGAAGGAAGCGGAACCGGAGAAGTGGAGATAAAGGAAGCACCCATCTTCATGGTCGTTCCATTAAGTATAACCGCTATCTTTTCCATCATCTTTTTCATCCACCCGAACGCGATGTTTATATTCGAGCTTGTGAAAACTGCGGTTGCCAGTTTGGGTCTCTGAGGGTATATGAAATGAAAATTTGTATTTGTTTACCGCCGAGAGCGCGAAGAGCGCTGAGATGACAAAGAAAGAAAGATTGAATCGGATCACGGAGAGCATTATCGGTGCCGCTATTGAGGTACATCGCGATCTGGGACCTGGACTGCTGGAGTCCGCCTACGAGTACCTGAGACTTTCTGGTTGTAAGGTGGGCTTGCTGATTAACTTCAATGTCAAGGTTCTGAAGGACGGCATTCGCCGGGTGGTGAATGATTTTCCAGATACCCCGCGTTCTCTGCGGGCTCAGCGGTAAACAAGTATGAAAATTTACCGCAGAGAACGCTGAGTTCACAGAGAAAATAAGGTATTAGTAGTTAGTAAGTCGTATCGTAGCCCTAAAACAAACCTACATCCTCTGCGTTCTCCGTGAACTCCGCGGTTAATCTGACAATGTCAAGTTAGTATTTATATTTTAAAAAACAGATTATTAGTGATGATGAAAATGGAAAGTAGAATACCGCCTGAGATAGGGGAGGCGCTATCAACGGGGATGGGGTTTTCGCTGCTGCTAAAGGGCGAGCCTGGGACGGGGAAGACGATGCTCGCTTTTGAGATACTCAACGAGTTCGGGGGCGATAATGCGGTATATCTTTCAACGAGGGTCTCACTTCCCGCAGTTTACAGCCAATTTCCGTGGTTGGAAGACCGTCCCGGCTTTAGCGTGATAGATGCAACCAAGTTGTATCTGTCATCAAAAGCGTTTCCGGGATTGCGCTCTTTCTCCGACACTCTTTACACGAAATTGGCAGAGGCAGAAAAACCCGCGACTCTCGTAATTGATAGCTGGGAGGCGATAATATCGGGTGGTGGGAAAGAGGAGAAGAAGGAAGTGCTGGAAGCCGCATTAACTGACTTAGTAAGGAATTATGCAACGCAATACAAAATGAACTTGATACTCGTAGCAGAAACAAGTGCCACAACTCCACTCGATTATATGGTTGATGGGATAGTAGAAATGAATCGCATAACCATAGATTATAGAAGGGGAAGGGAATTGGTGTTAAAGAAACTAAGAGGCACCAGAATAGACCAGCATAAATATGGGTTTACCTTAGACGGAGGCAGATTCCGTTATTTCGGGCCTTTCGAGAGGCGGAAAATAGAGAAGGCGAGAAAAGTAGAGATTGTGCCAAATACTGCCAGATACATATCTACGGGTTGTGAGGGGATAGATAGGATTTTGGCTGGGGGGGTAAGCAAGGGAAGCACCACGATAATAGAATATGGAGATGATTTATCCCTCTTTGGATACCAGGCCATCGTCGCTCACATGATTATAAACAGTATACTGCAAGGGAATTATTGCGTGAAAATTCCGAGTAGTGGATGGGATGAGAGGCGTTTAAGGAGGGGGATATTGCCCTTCGTAAAGGAAGAAGATTATATGAAGTATCTCACAGTCTTTGAAGTGAGAAGGGAGAAGAAAGAGGTGAGAGAGAACGTAAAAGTGTTGAAAGGGGAATCAATGGAGGAAGATTTTCCAATTTTAGCGGATTTCGTTGCCAGTTTAGAACCTCCCGTCATGGTTTTCATCGGAACGGATTTGTTTGAGTATCAATATCGCTTGAAAGCGCCGGGCAACCTTGAGAGAATGGCGGAGTTATTCTCTTATTGGATAATGGAGTTGCGGGAGGCGGGGAATGTAGGAGTATTTGGAATGCCAAGCGGGGGCGTATTGGGCACAGAGCTGAGTCACATGGCAACAAATCGCTTTAGTGTGACTGTGCTCGACCGGAGTGTTATTCTTTATTGTAATCGCCCTGATACAAAATTACATTTCCTCGAAAATGTCATCACCGAAGAAGCCCTCAAGTTAAAGACCACTCCTTGCGTGTGAGGACATGAGTCATGGAGATGGAGATAGATGTGCAGGTGATGGTCGGAAGCAACATAATCATTACTTTTGGCAGGGTTGACGTGGAGTTAACGAGGGAACAGGCGGAGAGATTAAAGGAACTTCTTGTGGATGCCCTTGAGAGAAGTGAGCGTGATCTTCTCCTCCGCGGGGTCAACAAAAGCAAGTAAAGTCCTTTCCGTGAGTAAGAAGAAGTCATCACCACATTTCTCCTTTATCTCTTCTATACTTTTATTGTCAAAATATATCCGCTTTCCCCTTTCATCCCCCGCCCGCTGAACCGAAGCTACAAGTTCGATAATATCTTCTTCCTTTGGCTTTTCTTCATTCAACGCTTTTTCTTCCTTATTGCGGGGCATATTCCTTTCCTTCTCTAATATGGGTTGCATAACTAAAAGCTTTTTTATTCAGGTCAGGTCGGGGTTGAGACTTGCGGTAATTTCCGAAAGCTTTATAAGTCAGAATATAAAAGTAGGATTATGTTCAATATATCTCACAGGTTGCATATGTTTATTATACCCGGGACACCGCAGGCAGGGGGTAAGAACGAATGGAAAGTAAATTCATTGATGCATTAAAATGCTTTTTAAGATACCCAGCGGATACAATGAGGCTCATGCTGGGCTCGTATGAGCAAGAGACGATAGAAGCGATAAAGAAAGATTTTCCTGATGTTGAAGTGGAGAGTTTAGGTTTTTACTTCGGCGTTTTACTGGCGCTCATTTTCCTTCTTCTCTGTGTAATAGCTTATGTGATGCAGGTGCTTTATAATATGGGCATGGCTGGTTAATTAATTGTATTTGGATGATTAGCTCTCTCTTAGAAGATCCCAAATCCGTATTTGTTTCGCTGCCCGGTTACAAGATGCAGGATGCAAGATACAGGACTATAATTTATGACCAGATTCCACAGCTTCAGTTGGCTCCTTCTTCATATAACTTGAATTTCGGCAAGCTAAATTCGACTATTTCGTCTTCGATACTTCAGTGGATAGCAATGAATACCCCTCATGCGCCCTTTTTAGATATTTCGATAACGCTATCGAAGCACAATAGAATATCACTAACGCGAAATAGCTTATATCTGCAAAGACGAAATCGAGCGGTACATACGCTTCTGTTACGCCCCCAATGCCCGCTAATGCATACCACTTCATCGCGTAATAAACAATAACATAAATGTTTATGGCAATTACACCGGTGGAAATTCCGTGATAAACCCCCACCAATTCTGACCAGTCCCTCACTTTCCTTGACATGGACCAGATATAAGCGAAGAAGAGCCAGCCCATTATGAAAAGAGCTATACCAGAGCCCATACTTTCCCAGAGTGCTATCTGTCTATCAAGAGTAATGAAAATTCGCCATAAGAATGTTAGACCTATTATCACTATCAATGTCCGCTCATCCATTATCACAGTGCCTAATAACTCCTGCATGTTCATCTCTTTCAACTTTTTACCCCGGGGGAATAGAAGTGGCGATACGATATGCATGAGTGTCCTCTTCTCGGATAACGAGGTATAATCCCCGTGCATCTTCTTTAGATACCCCGCAGACCATATTACCGCACAATAAAATACCACTAATGCTACGTACCTTACATCTCTGAAGATGAAATCCAGCGGTAGATAGGTCTCTACATGCAGTAATCTATACCACCTCAGCCCGTAGTAGATAAGAACGAAAATGTTGATAACGAATAAGCAAACGGTGAAGCCCTGATAAACGCGATTTGAGATTATCCAGCCTTTCAATTTAACGGACATAGCGTAGAAGTAAGCAAAAAGAATCCAGCCCAATAGGATAAGAGCAATACCCGAGCACATGCTTTCCCAGGGCGCTATCTCTCCGCCAAGGCTAATGTATGCACGCCATAAAATCGTCAAGACTATTATCAGCGCTAAGGTTCGTTTATCCTCTATCACACTGCCCGCGAATTCTTTTATGCCCATTTTAAATCCCTATCTTTCCCCCACTATCTATCTCACTCATTATACTATTTTTAGTAGGCTATATAAATATTTCGATTATTTTTTATCCACTTTACTTTTATCTATGTCATTAAACTTTTTATAAAGGTACATCCGGGACACGGGTGCCACAAAAGGCGGAAGGTGAGAGCGATGACGAAGATAACGAAGAAGGATCTATTATAACGGAGATAATAAAATGAGGGAGCATTTCTTGAAATGGCTCTTTATGTCTGAGAGCGAGGAGGAGCTGGTCAAGCCTTTTATCGAAGCTGATATGAAAACAAGGGAAGGAATAGCACGTTTGATAGTTGCATGTGCCCTTCTGGGCGTGTCTATAGGATATATTACGTTCATGGTCTTAATAGCTATGGGTGTAATTTGAAAGCGATGGTGTAGATAAAAGCGGTATTCGCAATAGGGATAATGGTAGGAGAAAAAATGGAGAGGAAAATTTAGGGGTGTGGTAAAAAGATGGCAAATAATTTATTCCCAGAATTCCTCATCTGCCTTTCCATCGTAATGGACTCGCCTATTCAGGAACATATCGAGCCCCCCTGGGAACTATTAGCATTTTACGTCATACTTGGAGTTGTTGCATACGTCGTGCTGTGTTTTATGGCGAAAAAACCGGCTCCTCCACATAGGAATTTATTAATTGTAATTTATTTCTGTTGTCTCGCTGGGATGGTCATTGCGGGTTTACCGGTTCACTGGCATATTGAGTTCCCGTGGCAAGAACCAATACCAACAGCATTTTACGCAATATTTGGATTTGCTGCATGCGTATTTCTCATTTATTTCGCCAAAGGACTACGTCTCTGGCTTCCGAAGGATTATGATTACTATGAAAAGAAAAGGAAGGGAAGAGAATGATTGAGTGGGTGCATCCGGGACTCATATTTATCTTTGGCACTTTCCTTATACCGCTTTTTAAAGGTAAATGGAAACAGGCATATTTGCTTATACTTCCAGCAGCAGCGCTGATAGACGTCATTCTAATGTATAAAGGCGTATTCGGAACCATACCCTATTCAACTTGGTATTATCCCTTTTTGGATTACGAACTTGTCCTCGGAAGAGTAGATAAGTTGAGTTTGTGTTTTGCACTGATATTTTCACTCGCAGCGTTCTGTATGGTTCTTTACGCACTACACGTAAAAAGTAGCAGTGAACACGTGTCCGAATTCTTCTATGTGGGCGGTGCGCTTGGCGTTGTTTTCGCAGGCGACTTATTCACCCTGTATATCTTCTGGGAGATAATGGCGATTGCGTCTATGCTTCTTATCTGGTTCCACGGTGGACGAGGGTCGGAGGTAGCCCATAGAGCAGGCTTCAGATATATTTTATGGCATCTTTTTGGCGGTATAGTCTTGCTTGCGGGCATTATTATGTATGTGGCAGGCACGGGTTCAACCGCCTTTAATGCCTTCAGTTGGGGTTGGGGTAGCGAATATTTGCCTTCTTATCTCATCTTCTTTGGTTTTATATTAAATGCCGCCGTTCCACCTCTGCATGCCTGGTTGCCGGATGCTTATCCTGAGGCAACTGTTACCGGTGCGGTATTTTTGAGTGCCTTTACCACCAAGAGTGCGGTGTATGTTTTAGTAAGGGGCTTCACGGGTGTTGATATTCTGATCGGGATAGGGGCGATAATGACGGTATACCCCATCTTTTATGCTGTCCTTGAAAATGACGTGAGGAGGGTGCTTGCCTATAGCCTGATTAACCAGGTGGGATTTATGTTATGCGGCATAGGAATAGGAACTCCCCTGGCAATTTGTGGCACAGTGGCTCACGCTTTCTGCCATATCATATATAAGGGACTTCTCTTTATGTCCGCTGGGTCGGTGCTTCAAATGACAGGAAAGATAAAATGCACAAGTCTGGGCGGATTATGGAAGAGCATGCCATTTACTACTGCGTGCTGTATGATAGCAGCAGCATCAATATCGGCATTCCCCGGCTTTAGCGGTTTTATCAGCAAATCAATGATCATCGCTGAAGCTGCACATTTTCAGTTGGGCATCGTATGGGTTCTTTTACTATTAGCCTCCGCGGGTGTATTTCACCATGCGGGTGTGAAAGTCCCTTATTTCGCCTTTTTCGCAAAAGATGCCGGCATAAAGGCAAAAGATCCACCACTTAATATGAAGCTTGCTATGGGGATTGGAGCCTTTCTCTGCATCTTCCTGGGCGTTTTTCCACAATACCTCTATAATATCCTTCCTTATGACCCTGTTGCCCTTGGTTTTATACCATACACGGCAGCCCATGTGGTGAGTCAAGCCCAGCTCCTGATGTTCGCTTCGTTAGCTTTCTACGTTCTCATAATCACAGGAGTATATCCCCCTGAACAGAAGAAACTCAATCTTGATACAGATTGGCCATTTAGAATATGGGGTGCTAAGTTTATAATATTCTGCAAAGAACCAATGATGGATTTCGCGGGTTGGATAGACCGCGGTATGAAGCGGTTTGCGTCCTATTTCGCATCCTTCGGTAGGAATCCGCTTAGAGCAATACGAATAGCACTGAGCACGATGATGGTGAAGGCGTTAAGAACGTTTGTTCTGGAGTTCTGGTGGCGTATATTTAAGTATTATGAGCGGGATTTGGAGGAGGCAAAGAGACTACCCGCAGACAAACCAATAGAGACTGTGCCGTTAGGAACCGCGGTATTGCTGATAATCATTTTATTCCTGTTGTATTTGGTAATAACATTGATGTACGGGTGGCTTGCTCCTTAAAATCTTAGGGGATAAAGGAAAGACGACGGCGAAGACCTTATTCGAGAGTCGTGCATCAGGTTGGTTGCGCTATCAGGAAAGACATTGCAAAACAGATTGCAACAGTAGGGTTATCTTTAAACCGTTAAACACCTATTTAATTAATAATGATATGCTATATAGTGAAATTGTAAAGCGGCTCTGTTAAGTGCGGGGTGAGGGACTAAGATGCAGTTATTAAAAGAGAAGAGGGTAAGGGATGTAATGACGCGAGGTGTCATTACTGTATCGTTTGACACATCGGTAACTGAAATTGCAAAACTCCTGGTAAAGGAGGGCGTATCTGGAATTGCGGTAACTGCGCCAGACGATGAGGTAGTGGGCGTTATATCGGAGATTGACCTCATAAAAGTTTTCGACAAGGATTGGAACACTTTAACGGCGGAGGATGTTATGTCAACCTTTGTGAGGACAATAGACCCGGAAACGACGATAAAGAAAGCCGCAGATATTATGAGAGATTTGAATATCCACAGGTTATTGATACTTTCTCCAATCCCCGCTTATGGTGTTCCCGTAGGGATTTTAACTGCGAGTGACATACTGAGAGCGAGTGTCAAATAATATCTAAAAATAAAAAAATGGGGGACTGCCAACAGACCCCTGTTTACATCTCTCTTGCAAACGCAACCCAGGTTTCGGTTGTTGAGACCCCTCTGCTTTCATGAAGGAAGTCTTCAATTACCTTCGGGTCTTCCGCTTCGTAAATCCATATCGCATCATATCTACCCAGTGTGTGATAAACTTGCAGGAACTTGACGCCTTTAGGTGGCTCTTTAAGTATCCCGTCGCCGAATTTTCCCGCTTCTTCAATCATGCCTGGATTGACTCTCACGCAAGTTATGAACAACATCTTTTTACCTCACCTCCTAACTATATTTGTTAAGGTTCTGGTATATTAATAACTTTCGATTCCTTATTCACGCCCTTCCTTTCTTTATAAACTTTATCTCTTTCTCTTCTTTATCATCAAACAAATATTCTTCAGCAAGCAGACAGATGATCACGAAAGAATTGATAAAGGATGTAACGATAAGCATTTTGAGGCGAGCGGAGACCACTTTACCGAAGGATGTGAAACAGGCGCTGGCTCGTGCGTACGAGCGTGAAGAGAATGAAATAGCGAAGGTGCAGTTGGAGGCGATGCTGGAGAACGTCAGGTTGGCAGAGGAGCTGCAAAGACCGTTATGTCAGGACACGGGTCTCCCGCTTTTCTTCGTGACGCTTGGTAGTTGTAACGTTGAGCTCAGCGATATTGAGAGCGGCATAAGGGAGGGCGTGGAGGAAGCGACGGATTTGATTCCGCTGCGCTCGAACGTGGTGGATCCGATACTGAGGAGGGGCGAAGGCGCGAATATCGGTGATAGAATGCCGTATATTAATTATCTCATTGACTCGGATGTTGACGGACTTGAGATTTTGGTATTTCCGAAAGGCGGCGGCTCGGAGAACATGAGTGCATTTACGATGCTGATGCCGAAGCCAGAAGCGGAAGCGTTGAAGGCGATTAAGAATTTTGTTCTTGAGACGGTGCTTAATGCTGGGGGGAAGCCGTGCCCACCGACGATTATTGGCGTTGGTGTAGGTGGCTCTGCGGATATGGCGATGAAGCTCGCCAAGGTAGCGGTGATTCGACCGGCTGGCGTGAGGAATACTGAGGAGCGGATAGCGCAGGCGGAGGAAGAGATATTGGAAGCGGTGAACAACACGGGTATCGGGCCTATGGGTTTAGGTGGAAACACCACTGCGCTTGACGTGCATATAGAGACTGCAAGCACGCATATTACCAGTCTCCCGGTTGCGATAAATTTCCAGTGCTGGGCAGCGCGTCAAGCTGTGGCGAAAATACATGAGGATGGAAGGGTGGAGTATGTGTGAAAAACTTATAGAAAGAATAATAATTTAGGAGGTGTTATATCCATCAGGCAATGCCGAGACCAGTAGCCATAGTTGGAATTGGATCCACAAAAATGGGGGAATTGTGGGGGCACTCACTTAGAGATTTGGCAGTGGAAGCTGGGATCAGTGCTTTAACCGATGCTGGGATGGCAGGAAACGAAATTCAGGCATTATGGGGTGGAAATATGAGTGCCGGGCAGTTCCTTAATCAGGAACATGTGGTCGCATTAGTTGTTGATTATGTGGGTTTAGCTAATTTACATATTTCTGCTACCAGAGTTGAACAGGCGTGTGCCAGTGGTGGAGTAGCATTGCGAGAAGCGATTCTCGCGGTAGCCAGCGGATATTATGACATAGTAATGGCGGCAGGTATAGAGAAGATGACTGACGTAGATGGAGGAACAGCAGCTAAGATATTAGCATCCGCCGCGGATCAGGAGTGGGAAGCGCTTATGGGTGCTACATTTCCTTCGCTTTACGCATTAATCGCGCAAGAGCATATGCAGAAGTTTGGGACGACCTCGGAACAATTAGCCGCAGTTGCAGTAAAGAATCACCGAAATGCGAGGAATAACCCGCTCGCTCATTTCAGAAATGAGATAACGATAGAGCAGGTACTTAACTCACCGATGATTTCAAGCCCGCTTCATATTCTTGATTGCTGTCCACTTTCTGACGGTGCAGCCGCGGTAGTAGTGACTTCCGCGGAAAGAGCGAAGGAATTTACCGATACCCCTATTTATATAAAAGCGACAGCCCAAGCGAGTGATTATCTTGC
>DAOUYX010000104.1 GCA_030665925.1 Methanosarcinales archaeon
TAGCTATAAAAGGCGTTGGGAGGGTGATCGCACGTGGCTTGTATTCAGCGGGGTTCAGGACTCCGAGAGACGTGGCAAAAGCCAGCTTGATGCGGTTAGAAAAGGTTCCGGGGGTTGGAGCGAAACGAGCTGCGAAGCTAAAGGAGGAGGCGGTGCAGCAATGCAGAGGGTAAAATATCCTCTTATACTCATTAGTTAGCAAGCAAGCGGTTTTATATAACGTTTTGTCAAGAAAGCACCCTTCGGGTGCAAATCAATTGTTAGCTATGGCTGCTATAGCTAAGCCATGGGTGGTTCCAATCAGATAATTCGGTGAAATGCTTTTTGTTTGGCACGAACCGGCTTTCTGGGTCGGTAAAACTCACAAAATCTTTTCCCGATGCTTCAAGTTCATCTTGAACCTTTTCAAGTTGCTCTTCGCTCTTTTTAAGGTCTCTAAAATACTTTCTACTGCCTCATCTACAAGTCTACAAATGTGGTCTTCATTGATTAGGTTTGCTATACTCGGAGGAAATAGCCAATTTTGATTGCGGAGTCTTCTTATGAATGCCATAAAGTTAATATGGGGTTGAAAGCAGATAAAAGTATTGAAGCGGTTAATTAGGGAATTATGGGACAGCCCCTTTATTCGGGGGTGGAGAGGATGGGGCTTCAGCTTTTCTTCACAATCATCGTCAAATTCAAGTCCTTTTCTACTATCTTCTCATATTCGCCTTTTATATGCGGCTTTATCATCTCCAGATCTCCTAGTCCTGTTATTATCTCAGCAATCAACTTGCCATCGTCAAATATTCTCACTACGCTGTCACTCTCTGAGACCACCACCGTCACGGCATCTGTTTCTTTGGAGATAGAAGCGGCAGCCATGTGTCTGCTGCCAAAACCCAATGGGAGATCTATAAATCGAGAACTCGCTTCAATATATCGTGCTGCGGAAAGAACATAACCATCGCCACTGACGACAAAACCTCCGTCCAGCTTTGCCAGCTCTTTTATTGTCCCCTGGACGTTTGCATCATGTATATCCTTTGCTTCCTTTGGATAATGTGCAAGCGGGTCTAAGATTAAGCACTTTGACCTCTTTAACACTTCTTCTTCGTCGCCAACCACAAATAGTGTGCCTATACTCCCCCCCTCCACACTTTGTCTCGCTATTCCCACCGCTATCTCTATCACTGTCTCTAACACTTCAGGATTGCTTATTCTTACTCCCCTACAAATTCTACCAGCCATTTTTATCTCTGCTCCACTAACTAACTAAATAAACTAAAATTATATTGTGCTTTTAGCTTTATAAAGCCGTAGATACGGATAGAATCATATAATGAATGAAGAACCTCAAACCCCCAAAAAATCTTTTTGTAACGATTCCCTTTTTGATAAAAAGTTTGTAAAGACCTATTCACCTTCACATATAACCGGCTTCTTTGAGATATGCGATAATAAAAATCCGTTGTATAAAGGCTCTATTGGCTGCGGCATCGTGTTAGAAGCAGGCTGTGTAACTGAGGTTTCTCTCTGTAATAATCTTTCGGTAAAGGTGCAAATAAAAATAAACGGCAGAGCGGAAGAGGCAAATACTACTAAGTACGTTGTTGAGCATTTGGCGGGAATGTCTGAGGTTGTGGTATCAACGAACTTCGAGGTACCGGTAGGCTGTGGTTTTGGTGCAAGTGGTGCCGGTGCGCTCAGCACTGCCTTCGCCTTAAACGAGCTTTTATCGCTCGACATGACAGTGAACGAGGTAGCGCAAATCGCACACTGCGCTGAGGTGGAAAACAGTACTGGCTTAGGCGATGTAATTGCTGAGACGTACGGTGGTGTAGTGATAAGAAAGAAGCCCGGTCCTCCGGGAATAGGCGTAATTGATCGAATACCGCATAGAAACGAGAAGATAAGTTACGTGGCGCTTGGTAAAAAATCGACGAAAACGGTGTTAAGAGAGGGCGGTGGAGAGCTGAAACGGAGAATAAACGAAGCGGGTAGGGAAGCGATGAAAGCATTGATGCGAAAGCCCACATTGGAAACATTCATGCGTGCGTCACGTGAATTCTCGTTACGAATCGAATTGATAAGCGATGCATGCAAGGATGCAATAGAGGCAGTAGATGCCGAAGGTGAGGTTGCCAGTGTGGCAATGTTAGGGGAAACGGTTTTTGTCATCGGTGATAGTGAAGCATTGAGTGAGTTCGGAGAGGTAAAAGAAAGTAGAATAGCTGATGTAGGTGCGAATATTATTGGTATCCTCCATTAAAGATGAGATTGCAGAGATAAATTCTTTTCCAAAATTCAAAAGTATAATACTTAGGCTGTTTCCACCGAAGTGACCAAACAACTCTAAACTTGACTTTCGGAGATAGCCGTTGAAGACTCGAATATTTTTCTATTTGATTGGGATAACCTGCATTTTTTAGCGGAAATAAGATAGGAGAAGGTATATTTCCTATTTCATTCATATCCCGATGTACTGACTAATTTTCATACTTAAGAAAGTCGTGATGAAATCAGTAACAGCTCTAATTCTTCTGATCTTACACGATAAAAGACCATTGTTAAATATGTGGGCTCTGCGGAGAAATTATTCAAAATACTAATCGGATTGGATAAAGAAGAGACGGAGTCACACCAGAGGTACCAGTACGCCGCGCCGCTGGCGCTGCACCAGATAGCAGAGGAGATAGGGCTGATCGAAGTAATCAACCGGCACACGAAGAAAAGGGCGCAGGGCTTCTCTGTCGGGGACTATCTTCACCTCATCACCTTGAACCGGGCGTTAGACCCGAGAAGCAAAAGAGGGATAAGAAGGTGGTATGAAAGAAGCATTCTCCCTTTCTTTTTGGATATTGCCCCGGAAAACCTCTCGAGCCAGGCTTTTTGGGACCACATGGAATATCTGGGCGATGATGAGATTGCGCGGATTGAGGAACCAAAAACGTTGATAAAGTTACTCTGGTATTTGACAAAGGAAACAACTCTAAAAAGAGCATAGAACTGCTTGATAAAACGATCCTCTTCACGGATAATCACGAATGGAGCACGGAGCAGATAATAAGGGTTTATCGGGGTAAGTCAGAGATAGAAAAGGACTTCAGAAGGATGAAGAGCCCGATAATGGTCAGCGTAGAGCTGGTATACCACTGGACGGACCAGAAGATAAGGGTGCACGCTTTTTGCTGCGTTCTCGCATTGATGCTTCTACTGCTCCTGAAACGGAAATTACACAAGGCAGGAGTTAGATTGAGCCTTGAAAGGATGCTGGAGGAGCTTTCGGAGGTTCAACTCTCCGTTATCAAGTTCCATGACGTAGATAAGAAGTTGTGTCTTCTTAACGATATGAACGAAGAACAGAAGGCGATGTTTGATGCTCTTGGTCTAAAGCGATACAAAAAGTTAGTCAGTATGAAGTTACCGCAGATGCATTAACCTTATTCCGTAAAACAGCTCTGACATCTTCTATTGGAATTTAAACGGGTTTGAAAGGTGGAATCAAAATAGTCGAAAATGCTGTTGGTTTTATAACGGCGAAAGTCAAGTTTGTTTTATAAATATCTGCCGTTAGGCATACAAAGTAATCTTCATCATACTCATTTCTGATCGTTCCATTGATTATGACGCATGGGTCCCCTTTTTCAGCAGAATATACTCATTCCAGTAACAAATTGCAATTAATAAACCACGAGAGCTCACAAGATTAACACGAGAGATAGCCTTTAACGGGTGATAAAATCACTAATGGAGCACAGAAAAGCTATTATGGTGCTCTCGTGAAAATCCGTGCAATCTTGTGGTTATTTTTCGGAATGACTATAATCAAGATTATGCCAGCCTCCGAGAACATATTTATCATAGGTTCCATATCTCATAAATTGGAATCGATTAGGAACACCTTAGTCTTTTCTCCTCCGTGAAAGTAAAGATATTCTCCTCCCTTTGGTGAAGGTATAGGACTCTGCTCATGAGACGGTGTGGCGTGCGTTGCTTTTGGAGAAGGTGTTATAGTCGGTGTAGGAGCAGGCGCTGACGTTTCCTCTTTTATAATACCTCCTACAAACATCCCAACCGATGCAATCACTGTTGCTATTACAACGATCACTAATATCTTCCTCATCTTTCCCCATATAAACTAATTAATCGAATCAGCATAAAGTTTTCGGTAACTACGAATCAATGCTGCGTATGGCTATTATTTCACTTGCTGTTTTAGTATAACATGGCTTATTAACTCATCCTTTTATCCAATTCACTTCAATTAGCGCTTTAATATAGAAAATAACAGCTTAGGATACTTGGGAGAGGTGGCATGCGAAAGTTATTTATGTGGCGTTACAATAGATGTATAGTGATCTAATAGTCATCTCGTTTAGCTGTGGTGGAGTGGAAGAAGATGGTAATAAAAGTTTACACAACGAAAATTTGCCCGAATTGTAAGAAGGTCAAGGAGTTCTTAACAGCGGAAGGAGAGGCGTATGAGGAGGTGGACATAACGACGGCGGAAGCGCTGACGGAGTTACGAATGCAGGGCGTTTTTACGCTCGTTACGCCTGTTGTTCAGGTGGGCTCGACTTTTCTTACTGATGACGATTTATTTAACGGCGATGAGTTGCGGAAAGATAGGCTGAAAGAAGTGATAAGAGAAGAGGGAGAAGCATGAAACGAATCTTTAATGTGAATAACGGCACGGTGCAGACCTCGCTGGACGGCGTGAAATTGCGATTCCCGAAGGTGCGAACCAGCGATGGGCACATGCTGGAGTGGGATAAGGAAGCGATAGTAAAGCAGCTTTTGCGTGAAACGAAATTGAGCAAGGAGTTTTATGGTAGCTCGCCGATAGACGAGGATACGGCGCGGGAGATTGCGAAGGAAGCGGCGAAGCGGATAAGGGTAATGGGTATCTCGCAGCTTTCGGGTGCGTTAGTGCGGGAGATAGTGAACCAGATTTTGTTGGAGGAATATCACAAGCAGGAGTGGCGGAACGTCTGCACGCGGGTGGGCACGCCGGTGTACGACGCGCACCTGATTGACATTGGTGAGGGGTTCGAAGCGCAGGAGAACGCGAATTTGCAGGATAATGCGGAGACGTCGCACAAGAAGAAGGCGGACAAGATTTGTAAGGAGCAGTATTTGCTGTTGTTGCCGCCGAAGTTAGCAGATGCACATCTCAGCGGCGATTTGCATATTCACGACCTCGAATATTTTGGTACGCGAGGTTTTTGTCAGGATTGGGACCTTCGGTACTTCTTCTATTACGGGTTGATGCCGGACGGCTCGGGTACAAAGGCGTCGGTCGCGGGACCGGCGAAGAAGCCGGAGGTGGCGATTCTGCACGCGGTAAAGATTTTAGGCAGTGCTCAGACCAACTTCGCGGGGGGACAGGGCTTCTTCAATTTCCTTACGTTCATCGCGCCGTATTTAGAGGGGCTTTCGTACGAAGAGATCGAGCAACTGATGCAGATGTTCGTGTACGAGATGACACAGATGCAGGTTGCTCGCGGCGGTCAGTTGGTATTCTCGTCAGTGCAGCTTACGCCGGGGATACCGAAGATCTGGAAGGACAAGCCGGCGGTTTACAAAGGCGAGGTATGGAACGGCGAGCACGTGCCGCTTAGGACCTACGGCGAGTTTGAACGCGAGGTGCGGTTGGCATTCAAGGCGTTGATGAACGTTATGCTGCAGGGCGATTACTGGAGTAAGCCTTTCAACTTCCCGAAGCCTGAGATCGCGATCGAGCCTGATTTCTTGAAGGAGGACGTGGAATTCAACCAAAAAAATCCTGATCTGCCGACTTATGAAGAGCTTTATGATTTGGCGTTTGAACTGACGGCGAAGTACGGCACGCCGTATTTTGATAACAAGATACCTGAGTACAGGGGTGCGGGCGAAGGCGTTTCCTGCTATCAGTGCTGTGCGTACAGTTTCAAGACGTCGCCGGACGATGCGGACTTCAAGGATAAGATGTATTTCAATAATGGAACGCACTTCACGATGGGCGGCTGGCAGGTAATAACGCTGAACTGTCCACG
>DAOUYX010000184.1 GCA_030665925.1 Methanosarcinales archaeon
ACGATTACCACACAATCATTATCAGTAGCGTCAAAGGCGCTCTTCAGACGCTCTACCTCATTCTCACTAATACCGTATGCAGGGAGCTCATCGGTGTGCATCAAACCCGCACCGTATTTCGCTGCGAAATCCGCTAATTCATTGCCAAACCGTCTCCCAGATTGGATCTCGGTTCCGAGAATGCCTGAAAAACCATGCAGGCAAACTCCAAACACGTTTCCCCCTGATTTTTGTATTACCCGTGACGAAGTAGCCTCAAACATACCCGATAAATCCTCAATGCGATGTTCGACCCGCGCTCCTCTGTTATTCAATTCCTCTTTCAGTGCGATGAGCCGCAACTGTCGAAGAACTTCGTTTTTCACTATTTCACCGATCAGCCTCAAGTTCTGAACGCCCTTGATCTCTACACGAGCCCCCTCGGCGATAGAAATGTTTACGTCCTGCCGAATTGTTCCTAATCCGCGTTTCACCTTACCTGTGGAGCGTAATATCATGCCGAGTTGCTCAGCTACGTTCACTGCCTGCTCCGGCGTTCTTATATCGGGTGCAGTGCCTATTTCCACAAGCGGTATGCCCAGCCGATCTAAAGAATAACCAACGGCACTGCCTTCTGTTTCTATCTCTATCCTCTGTGCCGCATCTTCCTCCAAACTAAGCGAATCTACGCGAACAGGACCCTCTTCCGTCGAGAGCCAACCATCGGTCGCAACTAACGCGGTCCTCTGGAATCCGCAGGTGTTAGACCCGTCTATAACAATCTTCCGCATGGTATGAATCTCGTCCACGGGATTCATGTTCAGAAGGAGTGCTACTTCCAGGGAAATGTCAATTGCTTCCTGGTTCAATTCACGCGGCGGCTCTTCATCATTTTCCACCAGACACGTGCTGTCGTAGCCTTTATACATAAACGTCCGGCTGTATTTCGCCTCCTCACGAGCAGCTCTGTCCACTTCGCCCATTTCGCTCTTCGACGCTCTCAGATACCGTTTAAACGAGAATGTTGATTCCTTCTTGTCTCTCAGTCGTGTGGGGCATTTGCAGAAGAGTTTTGTTTTCGTGTCCAACTGCTGGTGTATTTCCAAGCCTGCTTTAAGTCCTATTTTAGCGTGGTCTATTTCCTCATCCATTGCTCGCTCTTATTGCACCGTGATAATGTAAACTAAACAATAAACTAACTGACTAATAGTATACAAATATTGATAACTAATTTATTAAGGCATTCATACCACACCATACATCCGCTAACAAACACGAATGCCCCTTTTCATGGCGGTACTACCTTATAATGACCGAGAAGAAGGACAATCTGAAGAGAGAGAAATGGAGTAAATTTTGCCCGAAATGCGGTAAACAGACAGATGAATTCTTCGATTCCATGTGTAAAGACTGCTTCAAGCAGGGGATAACGTTACTTGCGCCTGAGCGTCTGGTAAGTGTGAGTGTCTGCCCACATTGCGGTGGTTTTTTCAAAGGTAAGGAGCGGACGAGCATCGAGCCTGCGGTTGAGGCTGCGGTGCTGAAGGCAATACGGAAGAAGTACGGGGCTGAGACACCCGTAGAAATATCGGGATTAAGTGTCGAGCTCGCGGAGAATAAACGCAGTGCACACGTGTCCATAGCGGTGAAAGCGGAGATAAGCGGTGTGGATATAGAAGAAACTGGTGAATTCACCGCTGCGCTGAAACGAGCGATCTGCGACCGGTGCAGCAGGATCGCAGGTGGCTATTATGCCGCAATCGTGCAGATACGAGCAGAGGTCAGGATTCCAACAGATGATGAACTTGCTTTAGCAGAGAACATTGCGCATGCGTCATTAGGGGAATCGGATTTCGTGTCGAAAGAACGGATGCTGAAAGAGGGTCTGGACATTTATGTTAGTAGTGCGGAATACGGCCGGAGGATCTCGAGGACGGTCGTGAAGGAATTAGGCGGGAGCTTCTCGGAAAGTAAGAAATTGTACGGACGAAAAGACGGCAGGGATATATACCGTGTGACGTTTTTGGTACGACTGCCCGGGTTCAAGCAGGGCGAGGTCGTAAAAATGGGCAACAAAAAGATTTCCGTGGAGAAAGTAATAGAGGGAAAAGGAATAGAAGGTGTGGACATGAACACCGACGAACGGGTGTTCGTGAGTAAGAAAGAGATGATGCGGGCGAAAATCCTAAATCCTAAGTACTAATCTCTAAACAATTTCAAAATCCAAAATCTAAATTATTTACCAAAACGCACGAATTATACCCCAACACGGCGCGCGCAAGACCGAAAGTTATATATATCTTCGAAAACTATCCGCATACAGATTTTAACAAGACAGTAGGAGGTGAAAAGAAGAAAAGATGATTAGAAGCGATAAGAAGATGGCGATTCTGATAACGGCGATACTGCTTATTTCAGCTTTTGCTTTGGTGATGCCGACAAGCGCAGATGTTGATGGCTCGGAAGCATTCTCAGAGTATGGGCTGAACTCCGCTAAACTTCCGTTTAAACACCCCGATTTTGATCGAAGTCAGCCGCATTTTAACGAGGGGACAAGACACTCACAGGAAAATGGAGCTGGTGCACAAGGAATGGATAGTGGCGGCATGGTTGGAAAAGGCGGTCTCGGAATGATGTGGCTGCCGTGGGCAGCATATCCGGTTCCCGATGTGAACGGCGACAGCAAGACGGATGTATTAGTAAATACCGTGCAGTATTCAGAAGACGGAGGTATTAAGCAAAGGGTAATAGCAAAGATAGGCGAGAATGGTACTCACCTATGGGAGGAATCAATTACCAGTACTGAAGGTGAAGTGATCTGGATGGAAGCACATGGTGTCCTGGATTGGGACTGGAATTGGTACTGGGGAGACGAGGACTCTGACTGGCGCTGGTTTTGG
>DAOUYX010000056.1 GCA_030665925.1 Methanosarcinales archaeon
GGTATATTCGCCGATGCAGGTGACCGGGCAATGATGAAGGACGCGTCCGTGGGCAAGATAGAATTGCTGTAGGTCTTGAATTTGGAGTTGTTACAGATAAACCCTTTTCTTTATTTAAACCTTTTAAGAAAAGTTTATTAATAAATAGAACAAGGAAAAGTTATTCATGAATAAGGAGGGAGGAATAAAATGGGAAAGGGAATAGAAATAAAAAAGGAGGGGATATTTATTCCCCTTAAAGTATTAAAAGGAATCGGTTTGGAGGACTTTGAAGTTGAGATTTCCGAAACCGAACTAAAAATCCGCCCAAAAAGTTATACAAAAAGGATGTTTGGTTTTTTTAAAGCGGAGGAAAAATTAGTGGATCTAATTATCGATGACTATGAAAGAGAAACGGAGAGAAGATATTTTGGTAAAAAACAGTTTGATGGACTTTGATTTGCCAGAACTGATTTTTGTAGACGCAAATATCTTTGTAGATCATGCATCAGCAAATCCAAGCTATGGAAAATCGTGTGAAGCGTTTTTAGAAAAAATAGAATCAGAGAAAGTCTCGGCAATCACAACGACTGCCGTATTAGATGAAGTTGGCTATATACTCTCTCTTCTCGAAGGAGCGAGATTGTTAAAAACGGACAAATTAAAGATCGTTCGTGATACGATCAAAGAAGATCAGAAATTAGCCATAACATGCTATAAGAAGGTTCGTGAATATATGAAATACATCTTCTTTCTTGAGGAAGGATGATTAGAAATCCAGAAAGTAGAGCCCAAAGACGTCTTAATCGCTACTGTTGTAGGTGGAGAATATAGTCTCCTATTTACGGATTCTTTACATCTCTCTGTGATGAAAAGGCTGAAAATAAAAAACATTGCAACCAGAGATTCTGATTTTGAAGGCTGTAAAGATCTAACAATATGGAGTCCTTAGCATGCAAAAACTGTGATAATGTTCAATCTTTCTATGTTGAGACAGGAATCGCGGGCGTTAACCGTTAACCTGACCTTGAACTCTACAGGAACCGTGATAGCGTCAACAACAACGACTGATAGCAGCGGTGACTGCACGTTTACTAATGTCACACCCGGCGGGTATACCCTGACTGCATCAAAGATCAGGTTCTGGTCTGACTCAATCTCTGTTACCGTCAACGCCGGTGCTTCTACAATAATAAATCATGCGTTATGGTTAAAAGGTGATTTGAATAACTAACGGTATCTCAGCAGACGCAGGTGACCGAGCAATGATGAAGGACGCTTCGGTGGGTAAGATAGAATTGTTGTAAGGTTTTTATTACTGCAGAATTCATTAAAACATAAGACATATAGTTGAATACAGAGGTGAGAAATATGGAAAAGGTTGAATCTGCGGTAGCTGGAAGATGGGTAAAATTGGAGAGGATTACAATAGATCCGGAAGTTATGGGTGGCCAGCCATGCGTCAGAGGATTAAGAATACCTGTGTCGTTGATAATCAAACTGATTGCTTCTGGCAAGAAGATTGCAGAGCTTTTAGAGGATTATCCTGAACTTGAAGAGGAGGATATAAAGCAATCTTTAGAATACGCAGCCTGGACAGTTTCGGAGAGGATTCTTCCATTAACATATGAAATTTCTCGTTGATCTGGCACTATCACCACGAACAGTGAAAGCCCTTCGGAATTGCGGGTATGAAGCCGTTAGAGTCAACGAGTTGGGCATGGCAAAATCCAAGGATAGTGAAATATTGGAGTATGCTGCAAAGAATGACATGATAGTGATAACAGCCGATTTGGATTTCGGGGATATTTTAGCTTTCGCGGGTTATAAAAAACCTTCTGTGATAATCTTTCGTTTGAAAGAACCATCTCCAGACCATATTAATTCCCTTCTTCTTTCGGCTATCCCACGCATAACTGATGCATTAAATAAGGGATCTATTGTGGTGATAGAGGACTACAGAATTCGTATCCGGGAGCTACCGGTGACATAAAAGTCATTTTTGCAGGAGATGGAGCAAATCAGAGGGAAGCATATGGCGACTGTTGGAGAAAGGTTGTTGCGAGTATTATCCCCAGAAGAGATTGGGGCAGATTACGAGGCGGGCTTAGATACCACCACACCACTCTCCACCATCTCGAATTTACAGAACACCACCGGCACCACCTGGATCAACTGGACGTGGACAAATCCAACAGATGACGATTTCAGTCACACTATGATATATGTAAACGGCATACGGAAAACAAACACTTCTGATGCGTATTACAATGCTACCAATCTCGCTCCGGATACAACATATGAGCTAAACACCCATTATTTTTCTTTCTTCTTCTTTCTCTTTTAGTTCAAAATGTGAAAATTACAGGAAATCTTAGGTTACAAGAAAAGCTAAGGCCTTTACCTAAAATCTTTCATAACCCTTGGAATATTCTCTATTACATCCGTAGCAAGCAACCCATACCCTTTCTCCTCAAATGCTATGTCACCTGCAGAGCCATTGACAAACGCAGCGGCAGTTGCCGCTTTAAATGCATCCGAATCGATTGCAAAGAACGCTCCTACCATGCCCGCTAATACATCGCCCGTGCCGCCAACCGTCATGCCGGCATTCCCTAATTTGTTTATCTTTACGCTGGTTCCGTCTGATACAATATCCGCAGGACCTTTCATCAATGTGACAACGTTATTCAGCCGTGAAAAACCCGTTACAAACTCCATCCGTTCTTCCATCCTGTTCTCTGAAGGAACTTTTACAGCTTCACCGCCGATGTTTATCTTTGTAAACTCGCCAGCATGAGGTGTTACGATAACGAGCTTGTCTTCCTGCGAAGCATGCGCAGCATTTTTGATCAAACTTTTTCTAAAAGGTTGTTGATCAAACTTTCTTAAAGTTTGAATTGGCAAATGCAAACCGTAAAAGCCATCAGCATCCACTACCACCTTCTTACTCGCTTCATCTTCAATTATCCTTCTTGTTGCTCTTTTTGTCTCCTCTGCGGCTCCTAAGCCCATGCCGATTACCAGGACGTCATGCCTTCGTATCAAATTCGATACCACTGGCACGTCCTTCTCTACCAACACATCAGAAGAGAGGGGTTGGACAATCAAATTGGGCGATAACGACGAGATGATGGAAGAAACGCTTTTAGGTGCCGCTATTGTCACCCAGTCCGCACCAGCGCGGAGAGCAGCAAGTGCCGCTAAAGTAGGAGCACCAAAAAAAGGACCCCCGCCCACTATTAGCACACGCCCGTTATCCCCTTTGTGGCTCTTTGCGTTTCGCTTCACGACCAATCGTACATCCCCGGGACCTGCCAGCTTATCCATTCCCTCTGGGATTCCTATGTCGGCAACCACCAATTCACCAACGTATGCCTCTTTCTTTAGTAAGCCTCTCTTCGCCTTGTGGAACGTGACCGTGAGATTCGCTCGAACTGCCTTTTCTGCTTCTCCAGTATCGGGATCTAACCCGGAAGGAATGTCTGTCGCAACGACAAACGCATTTGATTCGTTTATCAAATCGATTGCCGTGGCTTCCGGCTCTCTTATCTTACCGGTTATACCAGTGCCGAAGATTGCATCTATTATCACATCGGAATCGTTTAAGAGCTTTGCTCTTATTTTGAGTTCAGACGAATCAGCTATTTCTTCGATTGCATACCCACTTTCTTTTAATATTCGCCAGTTTCTCTTTGTCTCTTCTGTTCGCAAGTCATGTGAACGCCCGATCAATAGTATCTTCACGTCAAACCCGTGCAAATGCCGTGCAGCAGCGAAAGCATCTCCGCCATTATTGCCTTTTCCTGCTACTATTGTCACTTTCACAGTCGCAGCTTTCTCTTCGCTGCTTCCTTTCTCCGCAAACCGCTTTTTTATCTCGGTTGCAACATTAGCGCCGGCATTTTCCATCAGTTGTAAAGGTGCAAGCCCAAAGAAGCTGCAGTTCTCATCCAGCGCAGCCATCTCCTCTGCTGTGATGTATGCTTCTTTATCTTTCATTTTCGATTGTTACTTACTCCTTTAGACTATACAAGTTTATTTTGTAAGAGAAAGATTTATTCGAAGTCAGACAGTGCCGAGCAAGCCCTGCAACGCACGCACCCAGCCTTGCACTTCCTCCAGCTTACTCCCGTGTCGTGTAATAGCTCTGCTACTATCTCGTAGAGATGACGCATCCTATCCGGGCTTGGCGGTTTATCATTCTCCATATCAGACCCCGGTATAGGGCGAAGCGGCACGATAAACGGATAAACGCCAAGCTCGGCTAACATCTTACTACCTTCTATGATAGATTCATCACGCTCTCCCATTCCTGCAATTACATAACTGCTCACTTGACTCTCACCAAAAAGCTCTATGCTCCGCTTCCATGCTTCTATGTACTGCTGAAACGGGATCTCCACCTTACACGGAGCCACTTCTTTCAGCACCGTCCTATCAAAACTCTCCACATGGATGCCTACCGTATCCACGGAATCGTAAAGGCGGTCTATCATGCTGAACTCTTCCGGTGGTTCGAATTGAGCATGGATGGGCAATCCCGTTGCCGCTTTTATCGCACTCGCCGTTTCTGCAAGGTGATTTATGCCCTTGTCAGGAGTGGCAGTGGTGCCCGTGGTAAGCGTTACATGCGTTACATGGTCTAATTCTTTCGCGGCAAGCGCCACTTCGGCAAGCTGCTCCGGCGTCTTCTTCGCTATCGTCGCACCGCCCTTCAGCGAGAGTTCGATTGCACAGAACTTGCACCTCTTCGGCGTATTCCAGTACACGCACGTTTGTATCGTAGTCGTAGCTAAACAATCCATGCCATGTAGCAGTGCGATTTTATAGTAGGGTATGCTCTCCTTAGTCTTCAACTCTTGAAACCTCGTTGCGGGGAACCGAACGTCTGTAATGCGCTCTCCATCCCTCTTGAGTATGTAGGTTCCATTCCCAACATCGAGATGATAAGGTGACTGAGCGACAAACCAGCTCTGAGTTGGAACGTTTGCGACCGTATTGCCGAAGATGAACATCCCGCCAGCAGCGGGACCCGCACCCGCTTTCCTACCTTTTTCCACGCCGGATACTCGTGCACCCAAGCATAGCAAGTCCACCTTCAGATCCTTAGTTTCCATTGCCACTTCTTCCGTTTCCCTATCAGTTTACTGATCTCATCGCTGGATACCATCCCGATAACCCTGCGATCATCATCTATGACCGGCAATGCGGATATGTTACTGCGCTCCATCTTTCTAATCACCAGTTCAAGAGGCTCTTCTAAACCCGAGGTTATCACTTTCTTCGTCATTATTTCTGCCAATTCTTTGTGTCTCTGTGCCACTGCCGTTGATATATCCCACGCGGTTATCATCCCCGCGAGTTTACCATCGCCCGATAAAACGGGTATATGCGTAGACTGGGATTCCATAATCAATTTTGCAGCTTCTGCTATACTCGCACTGTCACCTATGGTCTTCACGTCTCGTATCATGACGTCCTTCACTAACGGTAGCTCTGTCTGTTTCATCGGCTTTGCCACGGTATCCGTTGGTAATCGCTCTACCTGCGGCGAGAGGAAAAATTTATCGTGTTCTATTTCACTTTTCAACTCCTCTGCCACTTTATTTGCCATGAAAAAGCTGGAAAGCGGCGAAGTTGGAACTTCCTTACCCTCCAATTCTATCATCCCTGATTTTAACTCCTCGTAGGTAACTTTTTTCAATATCGGTCGTTCTCTCCTGCTCACACCATAATCAATCACTTCTGTAACAATATCCGCATCACGTATCGCGGTCTTCTTCGCCATTCGTTCGTTCAGTATCGGTATCGGTATTCCAATGCCAACGAAGAGGGTTACACCGTATCCGTAGAAGGTGGCACCCCGCAAGAATCCGGGATCCATCTCCTTTAGGTCACCGGTGACCATTAAAGTGCCAAAGCGGTTAGCAGGATCGTGTTGCGTTCCCCGACCTACCACATAGCCTCTGGCGCCGCAGAGAAAAATCCGCGTGCCCACGCCAATGGTCTCGAAATCAGGATCGTTATAAAGAGGTGAGAGTGCGCCGGCGCCGGAATAATTCACATTTCGATAATTCGGGAGCAATGTGCCCATGTAAGTATATAACGTTCGATCAGTGGAGTTTGCGGCGGCGGCATACCGCTGATACGCATTCCGCGGATTTACCATAATCGCCTGATTCAAATCTTCGAGTGTAATTGTCGTTTCCAGGTCTTTACGCGGGTAGCAATCCGTTACATAGCCCGTAGCTTTCATATCTACGGGCGTACCCGCGACTAAATCTTCGATGACGTAGCCTCCTCCATAGTTCAGCCCTTTATCCTCTGATAATTGCGTTGCTCCGAGATATGCATCTACCGCCGCAATTCCGGCGTACGCTTCGACATCGTTGAGCAATACGCGCTGCATTTTTATCGGTGGATCAGCATGGCCAAAATTGAGGAACACACCTGAAGAGCACATGGGACCAAAAGTCCCCGTGGTGACAACGTCTACCTCCTTCGCCGCTTCTTCTGCACCCAATTCGCTCACTATCTCGCTCATTCGATCCGCAGTCACTACACGAACACTGCCGTCCTCAATTCTCTCGTTTATCTCCTCTATGCTCTTCTCGGTCATTGTGCTTATCTGCCATGCGTAGAAGATACGAACGCAAACCTTTAAAATCTTACGGATTTTATGCTATTTATTTATTTTATATGCTGTATCTTCACTATCGGCCAGGAGATTTCAATCCCCTCTTCATCATACCTCTTTTTCAGCGCTTTGATAAATTCGTGCGTAACAATGTATTTAGCCGCGGGTTCCTCTACCCGCAGAATGATCGAGAAATTGATGTTCGATTCGTCAAACGTGTGGTACCGGATGAACGGTTGAAAGTCCCTCTTCGCTCCTGGGATGGTCTCTTGTATCTGCTTCGCGACGTCAATCGTGACCCGCTCCACCTTCTCCAAATCCGAGCCGTAATCAACGCCGCATTGAATTACCGCCGACATCTCCAGCACGGGCAGCGAATAATTGGTGATGATACTCTCGGCGAGTTTTGAGTTCGGAATGATGACAAGCGTATTTGGCAGGGTTCTTATCCGGGTAGACCGCCAGCCGATGTCTTCGACAAACCCCGAAACGCCTCCTTCTACATGTATATAATCGCCAAAATTTATCGGCCGGTCAGAGACAATATGTATTCCCGCGAATACGTTTGAAAGCGTGTTTTGAAGTGCCAGTGCAACCGCTAAGCCCCCTAACCCGTAAGCCGCGACCAACGGCGTTATCTCTATCTCGAAATGGTCCAGAATCATCAAAAGAGCAATGAGATAAATAAGAATGGCGGCTACGTTGCTCAGCAATTTCGGCATCTTTTCATATTGCTTCTGTGTCCTCAACCAGAAGCTGAGCACAATACGTAAAATATCGGCTACAATCAACGCAATCAGCAGTACCGCACCGACAAAAAATATGCCGTCTATATACGTGAAGTAGGGTTCGAGTTGGGATAGCGATTTGAGTGCGAAATACAGGCCTGTAAAGACGATAAAAATGTATATCGGTTTGGTCAGTATTTTCAGGATGAGGTCGTCAACATCGGTCTTCGTTCGAGCTGCAAGTTTTCTGACGTAGTTCACCAGGATAAAATGGACAACTTGGGCAAGGATAAAGAAGCCTATCAGAATTAAGAGGAAGTGGAAATATTCATGCTGAATTAACTGCTCTATTGTTACCGTCATGGTTTTGTGGTTATGTACAATAGCTTAAATATATCGGTATAAAAATATAAAAAGTTTGTAAGGGTTGGATGTGTTACTCGTGGTAGATGGCTGCAACCGAAGTAACGGATTTGACACAGGGGATTTGAGGAAACATAGCTTGGAAGACGTCTTCTTGTAGTTCACGGGGCAGGGGAATAATGGCATAGCTTACATCTACAGCGAAATTTGAGGTACTCTATGAAGAAGCCCAAGGGAAGTAAATAAATAAAAGAGAATTTTGATCAACTTTGGTTTTAAAGAAATAGGTAAAACATTTCGCTCATATTTTCGCGTTTGGCACTTATTTTGCGACTTTTTCGCTCCCAAACAGGCTAATTTTCCTCATTTTCTTGTTTTTGTCGATAGCTCACGCTATGCTATACGATTCCTTTCTTTCTGAGTGTGACGAGCTGATAGAGGTCAAAGCAAAAGGCGGTAAAGATCATCTTGACGTGCACCCTCGACACCGTAGTAACCAGTACGTGTCCGGCGTTGAATACCGCCTTAATCACTGCGTAGTGCCGCTCAACGGGCGCTCTCTTCTTGCTGATTCTGAGATTCCGCAACTTATCCATGATGCCGAGCGGATGATCTCGAGCACCTCGTTTCATCGTTGCGGAGTAGCCCCTGGCTACTACGCCGTGATAACCACGATCTCTGTACACGACTTCGCCCTTTTTGGAGAGGTCTACCTGGCTGTCGTGAACCGATGCAGTGGTCGTTTCGAGCTCGCGAATGAGGCCGTGCTCCATGTCCAGCTTAGTGTGGAGCTTGTAGCCGAAATATGATTTGCTGCCCTTCTTTGCCCACGTGCCATCCTTGCTTCGGCGCGTCTTTGCGTCATCACCACGAGGCTTATCCGCCTTCGCATGCCCGGGATCCGCGGTGATAAAAGTCGCATCCTGAGCA
>DAOUYX010000057.1 GCA_030665925.1 Methanosarcinales archaeon
CCTTCTCCTGTTTCTCCACGTATTCAGGTCGATTTTAATCGGCGTTGCATCTATAAGGATGTATCTCCTTCCCTTTTGCCTCCTTCTCTTAGATACTTTGAATATTCCTCTGAAAAACGTTGATATGTCCTTTATATCCAATTTGGAATGCAATTTGTAGAGATATGTCAAATCAGGTATTCCCTTCACATCCACAAATCTCTTCAGCTTTTCATTCTCTTTTAATTCCGATATAAAATCAGAATATGCTCTTTCAAACAGATCGGCAATCACAATGACCTTCATTATGTCTATAAACCGTTCTACATCGGGTATTTTCAGCCTGCTTGCCGTCTTCTTTGCTCTTCCAGAGCAGATAGCTTTGAGTATAAATTGTGCTATAACCCATTTTGGATTGCCCAAATCCGGTATTAATGGCGGTTTCATTTTAGTTCCTCCATTAATAGCAATATACGAGGTTATTTTTAAAATAGATTGTTTATATTGCTTCCATTAAGGTTTTTAGATGTGTCATAACTCAAATTTAAAATTGGGTGGTTTATAGAAGTGATATTGTAGGTGCTTTGGCGAGGGGGTTATCACATCGAGTGAGTTCGGTCCACCAGTAGGAGGATTTCAAACTGCGGTTTACGACATAGAGCAAGGATCTGATACAAAGACTATAGGAATCCACATGCTTGCCAACCAGCCGTTTGACGGTGTAATTACCGGATACACGGATTACTATTTCACTGAAGAACCTGAGTCTAAATACCACGGCGAGATAAACGAACCTGTGACAGCCAAACAGACGGGAGTCATTACCCCCCACTTCGTTACTTCCCTCTGTAACACCAAAAGGTGGAATGAGTACAGAAGTTAAGAGTGTCATCATTGCCATTGTTGTGGCGACGCTTGGTGGGGTCCTTGCCCGTGTGATATGGAGTCATACCAAGAAGAGAAATGAATAATCCGTAAAGAAGCGAGAAGGAAAGAGAAGAGATGGGTTTGAAATAAATGTTTAATATTTCGAGTTTAGTGATTGAGTAGAATACAAATGATCATAGGAACGAGAGGCAGTAAACTGGCGATATTGCAGACGGAAAAAGTATGTGAGCGATTGAAAGAATTAGAATACGAGTTCACGATACGAACGGTGCGGAGTTTAGGCGATGTCATGACGGATAGAGGATTATACGAAATGCCATCCGAGGGCGTTTTTGTTAAGAAACTTGATACGATGCTTTTAGCAGGTAAAATAGACATTGCAGTGCATAGTATGAAGGATATACCTCTGGAAAGGGATGAAAGGTTAGAGACTTCCGCGGTCTTACCTCGTGATTCTCCGTATGATGCGCTGGTGTCGGGGTATAATTTGGATGATATGCCGGATGGTGCAGTAATAGGGACATCGAGCGTGAGGAGGAAGTATCAATTTTTGAACTACATGGAGAAGAAGAGTATAAAAGTAAAGATAAAGGACATCAGGGGTAACGTGGACACGAGGATTAATAAATTCCAAAGTGGCGAATATGACGGTGTGATTCTTGCTGAAGCCGGACTTGAGAGGTTGAATCTGGATATAGAATATGAAAGGCTGGGTTGTGACCCGTTTGTGCCTTCACCCGGACAAGGAATAATTGCGGTGGTCGCGAGAAAAGGGTCGGAGGAGAGTGAGATTTTAAAAGAGATAGACGATGCAAAGACGAGGGTAGAGGCTGAAGCGGAGAAGGAAGTATTAAAAGTAATGGGTGGTGGATGTTCGCTTCCGGTGGGGGTGCATGCTCATTGTAAAGGAGAGGCGGTGGAATTAGCCGTTTATGTCGGCTTCTCTGATGAAAAATACATATTGGAAAAGGCTGTTCTTAGTAAAGACCGCTATTTGGAGGAGGCGAGAGAGTTCATCACAAATTTTAAGATTGCCCATATCTTGCCACAAAAACAGTTATAGCGTAGCTTTATACACGTCCAGTGTCCGTGCTGCTATTTTATCCCACGTATAGTCGTGCTCAACCAATTTCCTTGACTCTATGCCCATCTTTTCCCGATCTTCCCAGAGCATCGCTTTTATTGCTGCTCCTATCTCCTTCGCTGATGTGCCGCAGATTATTCCATTCCCACGGACAAAATATTTGTTATCACCAACGTTAGTAGCAATGACAGGCAGCCCCGACGCCATCGCTTCGAGCAGTGCAATTGGTTGTGCTTCGAGTTTGGAAGGCAGTAAGAACACGTCCACGCTTCGATAGAATGAAGGAGCATCTTCTACGTACCCTAAAACCTTTATTCGGTCGTCTTCCAGTCTTTTTACTTTTGCATACAGCGGGCCGGCACCCGCAATCTTTAAACAGACGTTGTCCACGTCCAATCCCTTCACCGCCTTTATCATATTTATAATATTCTTTTCAGGCGATAATCGTCCAAGATAGCCTATACAGATGCTCTTTCCCCTCCCGTTGCTTTCTCTTTCATCCTTTTCCGCTGGGTAAAAACGATTGACGTCCACGCCATTTGGTATAACCACGAGTTCAGTTCCATTGCCGCTATTACCATTAATGTAACCATAGCAATATTGGCGAATATACTCGGCAATTTCTGCACTTACCGAGATGAACTTCTTTGAACGACCGGCATAAAGAGTAACGAGCATTGATATAAGTGTTTTTGCAACCTCCCCGCTGAGACCTTCCCCCGCTTGAATATGGAACGTATTGACAATGTTGACCTCAGAGCAGATGGAAGAGAAGGGCAGGAAATATTCGGAAAACGTAGCTGCGTGGTGTATATGGAGAACGTCACAATCTTCTACCTCTTTTTTTATCTTTCCGAGCGCGAAGTCAAAGCCATACGAAATACCGCCCTCTGAATTACCCAGCATGTGCGAGCCGAGCGAAAACTGGTCTATCCTCTTTACTTCGTGCCCCAACTTCTCGAATTCGTGCGAGAGCGCTTCAACGTGCGTCTTTATTCCACCACTTACAGTGCGATGGTAAAAAGCTATTTTCATCGTTTCACTGACTGGTACGACTTATACCAGACTATATTTAGCTCTATATGTTTGTATATATAAAATTATTTATATGAAACTGTGCTATACTAACTAATAAGATAATAAGGGCCCGTAGCTTAGCATGGTTAGAGCGCCCGGCTCATAACCGGGCGGTCAAGGGTTCGAATCCCTTCGGGCCCATTAAACGTTCATTCCCTTCAATACGATGTCGCCAACATTAACGCCAACGTCCTGAGCGATAACGTGACATTTCACTTTCAACAGAAAGAATATGGGACGTTTCTCGTTAGAAAGCCCCTCGTAGTTCCCCTGACCCTTACTGATTATAAAATTTGAGTTGTTATATACCTCTTTAAATTCCGCATTGCATGTTTTAAGGATAGTGCCAGGTGCACTCGTTCCCGATGATATTATCGCCGCAACTTTGTCAATGCCTGCCTGTAAAGCGTCCTCATAGGTTACGTCATTTATCACCGGTACATCCCTAACGACATATGTCACTGGCTTTTTCAATTCCTCTATTAAAATCCTATCAAAAACAGCTTCCCCGGCATTGTCACCAAGATATAGAATCTTACCCGTCTTATCTAAGCAATCTTTGAATTTATCGTAATCGTATATCGCAAAATCTTTCTTGAGCACTTCATCTATCTCTTCTTCGATATTAAAACCCCTATTTGGGCCAAAATCTATCACATTACCCGCAATCGCAATTCTTATTGCTGCAAGGAGCTTATCATTCGACTGTTCAACTATTTTCTTCAAAGAAGGATATAATGCCAGGGTTTTTTTCGTGCTTTCGCGTTTTAGCTCCTTATAGGGATCAAATTCTCCTGTGATTTCCCGTACTTTCTCGTATATGAGCATTCCCGTTTCCGGTGGCGTGTTTTCAAGAGGAATGTCTCTGAGCATCATTCCAACTTCATCTAATATCCTCTTTAGTTTCTTTTCATCATCTGTTGCTATTCGCCCTGCACGGAGTGCTTGATCAACAAAACAGGGAATGCAGTCAAGATATGTTCTCATTTCCGATCAGTTCCGCTATCAAATTTCGCCCTTCTTCAGACCAGAATGACGGCAGGTCCCAGCGCTGGACTATCTTGTAGCGTGTAGCTGTAACCTTCTTCGCCGCTTTTGGATTGTATCCTTCTTTTTCATACCGTTCCTTAGCAATAAAAATGCCCCGTCTTTGCCATTTCGGCGTTTCATTCAGGTTAACCCCTTTACGAAAGAGCATCTCATGTACCTGCGCTGCCTTCATCCCCTTCAGCCGCTTCTCAGCCTCCTTCTCGCCCAGCCCAGACTCTCGCAGTCCGTAACATCCATAAGCATTAATGTGATTTCGCCATGCTTCTGCTTGCCGCTGCACGAGATATTCCAAAACAACCTCTCCGCTGCAAACGGGGATTATCCGTGCATCGAAGGCAACAGCCTCTTTAAAGTCCAGAACGATGGTCAACGCACTTGCTAAAAAACTCGCAATTACAGAATCCAGCTTCTCTATCCTTCCTTTAAACGGAACTTGCGGGAAGAAAAGATTTATCTCATCGGAGAAGATGTAAGCAAGCTTTGGATCGAACCCGCTCGTCTCGAAAAAGATTGTCACTGCTTCAGCCATTCCTTTTGCAAATCGCTCGTCATACGGTTTCTCAAACTTGTCGCTTAAGACATGCCTGAAGTTCCTTCCATCAGCACGCACGATCAGAGGAGGAATAGCTTTTATATCCGCATATATCTCCCGATCCCTGCCCTTTTTATAAGGTCTCTTGCGGTTCCGATCAGTCATCCCCGACACTTTCTACTTCTTCTTTTCTCACCCACTGCTCCTTTTAGCCTTCCTCTTCTTCCTTTCCCTCTCGCTCCGCCGCTCTTCTCCGCACGTGCTTTATGAGCACTATATCACCAATTGCGGTTACCCATCGGTAAGGAATGATCACCCCTTTCCTTCTGCCCGCGTTGAAAGCGTTTGGATTCACGTTCTTCACCGCCAGACCCGATACTCGCTTCTCCCTTATGTCAACACTCACATCCTCGATCTTGCCAACGTATATCCCTCTATCCGTGTACAAATCCTGCCCATACAAAGAAGACAATTGTATTTCCATAATGCTATTTATGAATTGGAGAAATATATATAATTAACGGATTAATCTAACGGAGAAACGATGCGAACATCTATACAAGTCGGTAGAATTATTGGCATACCTATACGATTGCATTTTACCTTTTTATTCATCTTCTTTGGGATTATATATGGATTCGCGACTCTTCCTGCCACGGAATATCGTATCCCCCTGGGCTTAGGTGGCATTGAAATGGATACGTTCTTTCGCTATTTCTTATCCTCGATTGCAGCTATTCTTTTCTTCTTTACTCTATTACTGCACGAGTTGTCCCATTCATACGTTGCAATGAAGTTTGGGACGAAAATACACGGCATTACGCTTTTCTTCTTCGGTGGCGTAGCCATGATGGAGGATATACCAAAGAGCCCGGAGAAGGAGTGGCGGATAGCAATTGCGGGACCTTTGATGAGCATTGCCCTCGGCGGTCTATTTCTTCTCGCTTATTCCGGTATAAGAATGTTAAATTTAGCTGTTTATCGCCCGGTTGAGATTTTAGTGTTCACTCTGGGATTTCTTAACGTGGCATTAGCATTTTTTAACTTGATACCCGCATTTCCAATGGATGGTGGTCGAGTTTTTAGGGCTTTCCTTGCAAAGAGAATGCCATTTCTAAAAGCGACAAAACGAGCGGTGTTAATAGGTAAAATATTCGCCGTTGTGATGGCAATAGGAGGATTTATTGTAGATCCTTTCACGTTTTTTTTAACTGGCGAAATAGTAACAGGTAATATTTGGTTTCCTTTACTTGCCACTTTCTTATACATCGCTGCGACCGAAGAAGAAAACGCCACTACCACTTTTGCTTCCTTAGAGGGGATAAAGGTGAAGCATGTTATGAGAACTGAGAACGCGAGTGCACGGGAAGATATGTCAATTATGGAACTGGCGAATAAGATGCTTGATGACAAATCAGTCGAATACGCGGTGGTGGATGAGGGCGGCGAATTAAAAGGGTTTATAACGTTCGAGGATATAAAAAAGTTGTCAGCCGAGCAGCGTCATCGTTTAAAAGTCTCTGAGGTGATAAGCTCCTTTGATAGAATGAGCGAGGTTATCTCACAAGAAGAAGAGGCAGCAGAAGCGCTAAAGCGATTAGTAAGTACGAAAAAGAAGGTTTTAGCGGTGGAAGGAGAGGAACGCGGAAACATCGTAGGGATTATTACGAAACGTGATTTGGCGATGTTTATTGAGATGCTGAAGGGGCGAGGTTAAAAGCAATGTCATCGAAGGCGGGTTACTCCTTTTATTGTACCTGAGATCTTGATTACTCGTATGCCAATTCGTGCGTCATTTATCGAATGAATGCACGCTAATGACGCTCTTACTTCCTCGACTTTATCATGAGCGCATCTCAGGATGCCCACGCCGCCGCTGCTGCTGTTTGTGTCTTCTCTTTTATGGTATTCTATCAGCCATACCTTACTTTCACTCGCGCCCACATCGCCGTATAATGAATAAAGTGAGTCCCATATCTCTTTCAACAATTCCCTCTTATCTATTTCTCGCTCGCACAGCACCTCGAAGAGCAGATACCTCCTCCGCTCACGAAGAGAAGGTGGCAGAATCAACAATGCAAATTGCAAATTGCAAATTGCAAATTGGCAGAAAGGAAAAATAGTAGTTTCTCTGGTCAGGCGTTCTTTCTTAAAGAGCATTTTATTTTGACTTTTGCACTTTGCTATTTTCATTTTTTATTATCTCCACCTCACTTTCCTTTTTCCATCTCTTGTCTAATATTCCCGCGGGGATATCGCATAACGCACTCGTAGCCTCTTCTTTACTCATTCCGAAGAGGGCTGCAAGTGCAATCATCTCTCGCGGCGCCCTCAAATCGTATACGGAGTGTGCATGGCTGGTTAATATCATCGGGGCGTTATATTTCCTCACAAGCTTCAAATGCTCACGCATTTTACCCAGGGTTCGCGCTCTATCACCTCTTCGGCTGTGGATTATGGCATCCATATTGAAGTCTATTGCAACGCTATTCTTAGCAGCGTATCTCACCAATACGTGGTTCAATCCTACTTCTCCTCTCTCTCCACACGGATGAGCCAATACATCCACCTTGGGATTCTCTACCGCCGCTCTATTTATCTTATCATTACCGCCGTGAACCGCTAATAAGGACACTTTGCCCCAGTGAAGTTTTACTTTTCTTTTCAGGTCAAAAACGGAATTCGCTTTTATCTCTACACCATAGAAGACGGCATTTGATTCTGGTTGCTCTTGCACAACCTCATCGTGGTTGGTTATTGCAATTCCGGCATAGCCGTATCGTTTCGCAACGCTGAGCAGTTCCTCTACTGGCGCATCGGTCTCCGGGTATGCATGCACGTTGAGGTCGTAATAATTGAGCATCAAACTAAAGAAAAGGTTGCAGATAAAAAAGAGTTCATGAGAAACAGAAAATAAAATCAGAAGCGAGAAATAATACATAAAACTATTCTGTAAACTATTTATGATTGATGAAGAGATAGTACAGTAGATGATAAATGAGTTCTGTGCCATCCTCAGGGGGTATATTGCAAAAGATTCTTGAACGTGGATACCAGATACATCCAGAGGCTCTAAAAGTTCTTGAGGCACGAGGTGAAGAAAACGCCCTTGCGGTTTTGGAATCATTCTCAGAGCGGTTTTCAGAAGCGATTGTCATTGAGGTTAAGCAGGTTGAAGAGCTGCTTGAAAAAACTCCGGGAACGAAGGAGTTTGGAGCGAAGCTCAAGGGAAGAATAACGCAGATTTACGATGGCAGTGGTCTTATTCAGCGTTGTCCAAAGTGTAACAGATGGATAATAGACGACTTTTGCATGGTTCACAGTGATGTAGAAGGAATCTGGGATCTAAGGATCAAAGCCCGATTTGATGATGGCAAAGACCGATGCACATTGATTTTTAAAAAGGGGATTACAGAGAAAAGTGTGAATATTACACTGGAAGAAGCGAAGAAGTTGGGGGAAGCAGCAACGCTTGAACAAATACGAGAAGCGTTATTCGGTAAGAATTTCGAAATAGAAGGCGTAAAGCTAAACGGTGGGAATTTCCTTGTAAAGGATATTAGAGAAGTATAAAATGGCTCAACTTTGGGAGCGGAATACGGCAAACTCCACCATACAAACGCATTCAGGGATAAAGGCGTTTTGAATACCGTGGTTACTGAATATAACAGCCCGGAGAAGATAACGAAGCGGCTGGAAAAGGCGTATTCGATATTCGGCGACCGGATAAAATATGTGGGACCTGACTGCGGCTTAGGTCCGTTTCCCAGTCAAGAACTGGCGTATATGGTCTTAAAAAATACCGCGGAGGGGATAACAGCGTTTTATAGCGATTCTGAAATATAAACTTTTTCATTGGGCACTTTCTGTGCCCGATTCTATATTTTCACCACGTTTGAGTGGTTCTTTAGATCAATTATGAATTCTTCCTTCCTTTGAGATTAGTTATACTTGTTTGAGTGTTTCTTTATCTTTTGTTAT
>DAOUYX010000026.1 GCA_030665925.1 Methanosarcinales archaeon
GAGCCAAAAACCGCTATCTTCTTTGTTCCGTGCCTGAGAAGGATTGAAATTACCTTGTTAAAGAGCGCATGTTTTTCCATCGTTACAGCACCTTTATAATCTTTTTATCTTTAGAACTACTTTTACCTTTCTCTAAGGTACTTCTCCATTTATTCTTTGCCCTTATATTTTTGGCACATATGTTTTGAAGTTCACCAATCCAGAGAAGTTAAAACGAATTATTCTGGTTACAACGCTTTTCGCTGGAACACTTGCGATTTGGAATTTCTTGTCGTGGGGGTAGGGGGTTTTTGAGGAGAATTTCTTGCGTGTTGGTTATGGTCAAGACGAAGAGAGATATGTCGTTAGAGGTATTCGACCCCACCGCTTCTTTCACGTCAGCATTAAATAATCTCTACGAGCTGGAGATCAAACGTAAGGTCTTTCCCAGCAAGAGGATGATTAGCATCTAACGTCACGCTCGACTCGGCGACATCGGTCACCAGGACTGAGAAGGTTTGGCCATCATCTTGCCGGATTTGTAGCTGCTGACCGACTTCTAATTGCTGCATGTTCTCCGGAATTTGGTTTCGTTCTATCACAGTTACCATTTCTTCCCGATGCGGGCCATATGCCTGATCCATAGGAATTGTGACGGTTTTCGATTCGTTCAGATTCATCCCGACGACCGCTTGTTCAAAGCCCGGGATCATCTGACCTTCGCCCAAAGTAAATTGGAGTGGATCGCGATCAATAGAAGAATCAAAGACCGTACCATCATCCAATTTACCCGTATAGTGCACTTTAACGGTTTTACCATGTTCTACCTGTGTCATTTTTCTTTTCTCCTTTCCCTGTCTCGCTTGTACATGCAATCCGGGGAATATCCTACATATTGAGCCCGAGCATATAAGTAACATGATCTGATTGCTGCAGGTGGTTTCAATCACTTCTCCCGTAACGTAATTTCGGCGAGTCCATCCACAGCCCAGACACTTTGATTTCGCCGAAGATCTCCTGGATCAAATCGAGAAAGCATATCTACCTCTTATACCCTTTCCCAACCACGTAAACCTCAGCACTTCGTTTACGAGACGCTGCAGGCGAATACGCCCTCGTATCCCTGAACCGTTCTTTCACACTTTTGTAAAACTGGTTGTAGTACTCGCCCTGGAATATCTTCGCAACGAAATTCCCATTGTTCTTTAACAGCTTAACGGCAATGTTTAACGCTGCCGAACTCAGTTCAAACGACCGAAACTGATCTAAATCTTTGTTCCCTGTCAATTGTGGTGCAGCATCCGAAATCACTATGTCCACCGTTTTTCTCTCTTTCGATAACAAAGCCTCTTTTATTGCTTTTACAATCTCTTCCTCGTTTGTTATGTCGCCTTTTATCATCACGACATCCTCTATTTTCGCTATCGGCTGCAGATCCACGCTGATCACTACTCCTCCCTCGCCGACAAACTCGTGTGCAACCTGTGACCAACCGCCCGGTGCAGCGCCCAGATCCACCACCGCATCACCCGGTTTTATCAGCTTGAACTTCTTAGATGTTTGCAGCAGTTTGAACGCGGAACGAGATCGGTACCCGGCCTCTTTCGCCGCTTTGTAAAACCGATCGGTTTTCAAGTCTGCTTGTTTTACCATGTGCTTGTTTTAGATATATATTCGTGCATATCTAACAGTTAAGGCAAGGCATAATGGGAAATGAAAAAGCCACCCTACTACGAAAAAACGGCCTTCAGTAAATAATTGATTCTAATTTATATTATAATATATCAAAATATATCATATTGTGATATGAAATGAAAAATCTTATAATGAAGCGGTTGTGGATAGAGAAACGAAAATTTGTTAAGTCTGAGGAATTAAAAGCCCTCTGTAAGGAACTAAACAAAGATTATACCCGCACAATAAATTATTTCCTCGCAAGAAAGTATCTGATAAGGATATTCAAGGGGATTTTCTATGTGCGGTCGATAGAAGAGATTAAATTTGACAAAATTGACACAAGTCATCTGGACTTGGTTGCCAATGGTCTGAAACTCAAAGGTATAAAAAACTGGTATTTTGGGCTTTATACCGCTCTGAAATTGAACAATCTCACTCACGAATATTTCACTGTTGATTTCGTGATAAATGACAAGATTTTCAGGGCAGAAGATGCAAAAATAGCCGGATACAAATTTAAGTTCATCAAAATCAAGCCCTCTTTAATCTTCGGAACCAAATATAAAAACACCATCAAATACTCAGACGTTGAGAAAACAATTTTGGATTTTATTTACATAAATAAATACAGAAGCGTTCCAGAAGAGAGAATTTTATTGGATGTTTCTGAATTTACGGAGAAAGCAGATAAAGACAAATTGTTCAAATATCTTCATAAATATCCGAAAAGTGTCTGGAAAATTGTCGAAAAGATAAAATGAGAGAGTTTGTTGCACAGGTAAATAAGAAACTGAATGCAAGAGCTGATTTAACAGAAAAGGACTTCCTGCTTCACACTATTCTCCTGGACTTATCAATGACAAACTTCTCCGAAAACTTCGCTTTTAAGGGTGGTACCTGCCTAATCAAACATTACTTGGGCTATTACAGGTTTTCCGTGGATTTGGATTTCACCTTTGTAAATCAGGATGTCTTCAGGAGTCTCTCACAGAAGAAAATCAGAAAGATTTTATCAGAAAAAATCGATGAGATTGGAACCCTCTTTGAGAAGATAGCAAGCAAAAGAGGGTTGGATTTCAAATGCGAGAAGGGGAACGAAAGGTATGTTGAGTTTGGAGGTGGAAGCAAGTTTTTAACCTTTAAACTGTGGTGGAATTCCCCTTTTGTTGGTGAGACTTTCATAAAAATCCAGATCAATTTCATTGAGAGGATTTTGTTTCCAATAAAAAAAGAGAAGCTAACCTCACCACTCAAAGAATACAAAGAATTGGAATTCCTTTTCCCCTCTTTCTACAAAGAATACAGAAAAGCACTAAGTCTCAATATCTATGATATAAAAGAAATTTTTTGCGAGAAAATTAGGGCAATACTAACGAGAAAGGGAATAAAGGAAAGGGACTTCATTGACATTTATCTAATCTCAAAAAAGTTCGGTTTCGGTTATGAAGACTTTGAAACTGAAATTTTGGAGAAAACGACCTTTATGTTGAACCTTTACACAAAATACAAAACCAACTTGGAAGAAAATTTAAAGGTTTTATCAGTTGACAGTTTCCCTTTTGGCTCTGAGAATTACCTCCTGCTAACTGAGATTAATCGAGAAGAATTTTATAAATTTGTAAAAGAGTTCATAACTTATCTAAAAAAAATTGGAGATAGAATAAATCCATCAAAATAACACAGTTGATAACGAGCATTTGTTTAAAAAAGAATATCTTCTCTTTCTATCCCATATTCTTGCTCAATCTCTTCATACGACATTCCACCTATCAACGCACCTAAAACTTCATCCACCGTTATTCTCGTCCCTTTAATAATCGGTTTCCCATGTCGTATTTTATCATCAATAACTATTCTTGCCTTAGCTCTCTCTTCCATCTCCCTTCGCCCAATATAATTTCGCCTTTCCTATATTTGTTATAACCTTTTCCTAAACCCTCTATTATCCCCTTACCTTATTTCGCCGCCTTCCTCACCGTTAGCTCCATCTCCTCCCAATCCTCGTTCACGCCCTTCAACACGCAAACCGAACTGACGATCGCTCTTCCAATAATGTTCTGCACAAACTCCTTCACGGCTATCTCTTTCCCATCCACTACTATTTTCAAATCTACGTCTTCGTCCATTTCCATTCCCTCCTTAATTATACTATTAAAATTAATAGCTTTTACCGAAAAAACGGCTCTCTGTACTTCATTGCTAACTTCAATTGGTTTATTATATGCTCCTCGTCCGCACTCTCTACCGGGACGAGATTGTCATCCCTGAGCAAACAGGCTTTTAGCTGCCCGTCAGACGTTATTCGCAATCGTGAGCAGTTAGCGCAGAATTCCGTGTTGTCTATTGGATGCACAACTTCTACTTCTACGCCGTCGACAAAATATTTCTTCCTTCGCTGCAGTCTCCGCGTCTTTATCTTCGACGCCTTCGATTTGAGTTCATCCTCGATCTTACCAAAATCCGCTTTATACTGCGCCATCGGCGGATTGAACGTAGGAATCAATTCTATAGGCTGCAGGATTACCGCGCCTCCATCGCCTCGTTTGTTGCACTCACGTACGAACCGCATCATATCACCAATCTCATCATCGTTTATTCCTTTGAGAAGCACCATATTCAGCTTGATCGGCGTAAGACCCGCGTCAATCGCGCTGTAAATGCCTTCAATCACCCGTGGAAGGTTGTTTTTTGCACGAGTGATGGAATCGTACCGCTCTTCTTTGAGTGAATCCAGGCTGACGTTCGCCCTATCCAAGCCTGCATCTGCAAGGTCAGCCGCATATTTACTCAGGAATACGCCGTTTGTCGTTACCGAGATGTCATCTTCAAACGCCCTCATGCCTCGCACGATCTCCGCGAGGTCGGTCCGCATCAAAGGCTCGCCACCCGTAATTTTTATCTTCCTTATGCCGAAATGCGCGGACGCAACGCGTGCTATCGCGATGACAAGCTCAGCACTGATTTCTTTCTTATCCTTCTTCTCCCTCCCTTCTCCCTCATGATGGCAATAGATGCAGTTCAAGGTACACCGGCTCGTAAGTGAAAACCGCAAACTCCTTATCTCCCTACCATAAGCATCTATCAATCGTCCTTTATCTCTTTTCATGTTCCTATCACGATTCCACCCTCTATCATCTTGCTAATTACCCCTTTCATATCCTCGTATTCCCGCTGGGAATACACATGTGGTTCCAGACGGGGGATATCGAGGCTACTTTTAACGATGACGTATGCGTTTTCCTTTTCCTCTCCTTTGTATACAACAAGCAGGTCCACATCGCTTGCCACGGTATAGTTCCTCTTAGCAAAAGAACCAAATAATACAACCATAGAAATAGAAAGTTTCTCATTTAGCTTTTCTAATTTTTTTCTTATCTCCTGAACGAGCCATTCCGTATCATATTTTGGATAGAAGACCCGAACAGAACCTGACGATTTTATCTGCATGTCCAACCAGCCTATTTGCCTCCTCTTTAATGTACCTCCTCCTTGGCTAGCCAGAAGGATGAGCATTTGGATATCTCGCGGGGATATAAGCTTTATCCAGTTCCAAAGCAGCATTAATAAACTCCTCTGTGACATTATGTCGCTTAGCTAACTCAGTTAGCAAATCAGCAACAGAATGCCCCCACGCTTCGGCTCCTAACTTCTGAAATACTGCCTTTACAGCTTTCTCCGCCGCTTGCTGTGCTGAGAAACATGCCCAATTATAATAGCCCCGCTCAGCATCGCTTTTTGCATGCTTCAAATCACCTTCTGCTTCGTCTATCCAATCTTTGCTCCTTTCCATTGTTACCCTCTCATATAACTTATTAAATAGGGGTTTATCTATTACAAAAAATTGAGTTATAGTATCATACTCACCACCAACACAATAATTGCAATGCATAACGCAACACTATATACGCGCCTATCCCACGCTAACACCTTCTTTCCATCCAATACGCTAATCGGAATCATATTGAAAGCAGCGAGCCACGCATTTATCATCATCCCAAACTTGCCGATCAATCCAACAGTGCCGTAAGGAGCGAGTGTGAAAAGTGCGAAGAAGAGGAGTGCTAAGATTACGTTCATCATCGGACCTGCTACCGCTATCTTTCCACTCTCCTCTCTCGTGAGATACGGATTGAAGATCATAACAGCGCCGGGTGCCGCGAATATGAAGCCCATAAAAGCGGTTAGTATTGCCAGGAGCAGCATAGAAGGTGCCATCCTGAACTCAGACCACGCACCGTATCGTTGCGCAACTACCTTATGCGCGAGTTCGTGAAGGATGAAAGCAAAGCCAACGGTAACTGCGGAAATAATGAATACCGAAAAGAAACTTGTGTTGTGCCATCCTCGTAAGACAATGGCAAACGCGAAAGAAATAGCGAGCCATGCTATCAACAGATGCTTTATCTCCGTTTCGCTTGTTTTTATCGGCATTTTTGTCACACGAGTAGTATAAAGCTATGCTATAGCCCGGGACGGATTCGAACCGCCGTCACGAGGTCCAGGGCCTCGGATGATTGACCGCTACACTACCGGGCTATTTTATTATATCATCTGCTATAAATATGAATTAGGAAAGATAAGAATGTGAATTTAACCTATCTTCATCCTTCTTTGCACCACGTACCCCGCAAGCGCCACCAATCCCACACTGAACAGAACAACTGTGCTGTAGCAGGATAATCTGATTCAACGCCCTTGAATCCCCGATCCGGCACAACGTTATGCTTTTGGGGAATAGCCCCGGCGGGAACAGGTCTTTAAACATGCCGTAATCGTGCTTTTTACCCTCGGCGGGCGGGCTTAGATATCCAATTCGCCTGTTCTTATCGGTGATGAGTATGTTCTTGCGTGTGTGCACCTTTTTCTTGCCCGAATAGTTCTCCTTCTGCTTCGCGCGGTCTGTAGGCCTCTGGATCGGTCGCTCAGTGCGTCTATGAATAGGTCCTTAACGTCTGGGAATAGCTCTAATATGTATGCTTGATATTTGGAAGAAAATCAGACGTGAATTTCTTAGACTGATCGAGGAGTGGGAAGCATTCAGAGAAAAGCGGAGCAGGATTGAAGTCTTTGCATCAATATACAGGTAGAAGTGTTGAAAAGAGAGTGTGTCGTACCTTCCATTTAGGATTTTTCTCATGCATCATACGCCCTTATCATTAGCCATATGCATAATTGATTTCAAAAAGTATAACTGTAACGCCCTACCATACGGTTAAACGACCGTCACGTCACCAACTGTTATCCCCTTTTCCTTTGCCACGACTTCACCCACGATTTTGCCCTGAGTTATACGAAGTGCTTCGTGCTCCTCGCTCTCTGGAATTACCACTGCGAAGCCCATCCCCATATTGAACGTCTTATACATCTCTTCGTCAGTGATATTGCCCATCTCCTGAAGGAACGTGAATATCTCATTTGGCTCGAGTGGGTTATAGATATCGAAGCCGAGATCAGTGATCCTACCCAGCTTTAAAAACCCGCTGCCGGTAATATGCGCCAGGCCATGTACTTCGCATCGCTTCAAAAGCTCTAAAACCTCTGTATATATCCTCGTGGGCGTGAGCAACTCCTCACCGATGCTTCTTGTGCAATTTAGTGGAAAAGGATCGGTGTACTTCAATCCTGAGTCTTCTACTACTTTCCGTGCCAGTGTTAACCCATTGCTATGGATTCCCGAACTTTTCATGCCCAGGACCAGGTCGCCGGCTTCTATCTGCTCGCCCCGTATCACCTCGTCCCGCTTCACATAGCCGACACAGGTTCCAGAGAGGTCTAAATCGTTTACTACTTCTGGCAGTATCGCCGTTTCACCACTCACGATATACATGTCAGAAATCTCCGCACCTGCTTCCAAGCCCTTGCCTACCTCCGCAGCAATCCGCTCGTCAGGCTGCTCCATTGCGAGATAATCAACAAAAGCAAGCGGCGTTGCACCGACGCAATAAATATCGTTCACGTTCATTGCAATGCAGTCTATACCGATAGTATCCCATTTGTCAAGCTTTGCGGCGATGAGCACCTTCGAGCCAACGCCATCGGTGGAGATCGCGAGGAGATGGTGCGCATCAAATGGTAGTTCAAAAAGCCCACAAAAACCTCGTAAATCCGTCTGCCGCTTTATCACGCCCGCGAGAGCCTTTACCACGCCGTGCTCCTTTTTTATATCCACGCCCGCCTTTGCGTACGTCCAGTGCATAGATGGCATAGAAGAAATAAATGGCTCTGATATGTTAAAAGTTATATTTTTAGTGCGATTACGGTTGTCAGCGAAATGAAAACTATCTTACACCTGCTTTTATACGCTCGACATTGCTCATCGCTTCAGCAACCGCTTCTTCTCTGCTATTGCCGATCCCTATTCCCGTGGCTATAGGCTCTCCTGGCTTCACTATTCTGCCTTTCTCAGGAATGTCCACGATCCCCTCTTTATTTGAAACTAAATCTAAATTTTCCATCACCACTCCTTCGTGCTTTGCAAACACAATCGCTTTTACGGCATACCGTTTCGCTGCCACTCCTCGCTCTGGTAACTCCCCTCTTACCGCTTTCATATGCGCATCTACCATATTTAATCCTGTGGAACGCTCCACTGTGTCCAAACTCCCTTGCAGCCGAGCATTCACTTCTATTACGAAGGGGCCATCGTCAGTAATCACAAAATCAACGCCGTTTGAGCCTATCAAGCCCAATTCACTTGTTAATTCCTCTGCAATTTCGCACGTTCCATCCGAAAATTTAGTTACAAACGGCGAGATGTTCCCGCAATAAACAAAAAGTCCAGGAGCAGAAAGGGAATCCACGCCTATCAACTGTTCGTTCAGACACACTGACATTGCCGCTCGCTTTGTAGAAATTGTAGATATAGAAGCATGTTTTCCTCTTATATATTCCTGATACAAAAAGTCCGGTAGTTGCGCAGCCCATCGAATCAACTCCCTCTCAGTCCTACAAAGGAAATTAGCGGTTCCTCCACCGCCGTAAGCAGGCTTTGCTACCACGGGATAACGAAAGTGCTCCGTTCTTTCTATCCTCTCTGCTATCTCTCTACCGGTATAAGTAAGCGGATGCGGGATACCTAAGTCGTCTAATCGCGATGACAACCACGCTTTATTCGATACTTCTTTCGTCTTATCCGGTGCGTTTCCCAATATTTTTCTCCTATCCGCCTCTTTTAAAAAACCAAAATCGGCGTTCTCAAGTCCGGACCCTATAATCAGACCGTCTACCCTATCTATCTCGTCTTTAAGGTTTTTGATTTCCGTTTGAAGCTGAAGCGGGTCTAACGGAAAATATCTTTTGGCACATCGTTTCGTATCAATATCGCCAAATGCATCGGCGGCATACATCTCATAACCCGCTCTACTGCCAGAACAGACTATATGCCTGACGGAATATCCTACTGCCAATATCCTGTGTATCTCGTGCATGTATGCTGTGTGGGGTGCTTAACCCCGTCCTTTTGTTTGTAAGTGAGCGGTCAAAAGAATAAAATAAGAAAGTAAGTAAAAAATAACGGCTACTTTAGAAAGATATAAAAGATATATAACCTTCATATCACGTAAAATATACTGTTCAATTGACGGAGATGGATGGAGACATGCCGTATTTCAAAAGAGAGACGCAAAAAGCAGATTTTCTGCGACTGGAAGAGGATATATTGCAGCTATGGGATAGAGAAAAGACTTTTGAGCGCAGTGTAGACCAGCGTGAAGGCTGTGATAAGTTCGTTTTTGTTGAGGGGCCACCAACTGCAAATGGGCTTCCACACCCGGGACATATTCTTACACGGGTGGTGAAAGACCTCATATTGAGATACAAGACGATGCGCGGTTTCTACGTGAAACGAAAAGCCGGCTGGGATACGCACGGTCTGCCGGTGGAGATAGAGGTGGAGAAAGAGCTGGGTATCAGCAGCAAGCCCGAGATAGAGAAATACGGGATAGAGAACTTCAATCAAAAATGTAAAGAATCGGTTTTCAGATATGAGAAAGAATGGGTGAATGCCACGAAGCGTGTGGGATTCTGGATAGATATGGACGACCCGTACATAACGTTTGAGAACAATTATATCGAATCTGTTTGGTGGTCGTTAAAAGAGATCTGGAACAAGGGCTTGCTGTATAAAGGTCATAAGGTTGTTCCTTTTTGCCCTCGATGTGAGACCACGCTGAGTAGCCATGAGGTAGCACAGGGCTATCAAGATGTGGAAGACCCTTCGGTGTATGTGAAGTTCAAAGTGAAGCGAGAGACTGAGGAGTCGGAACCGCTCTACCTGTTAGCCTGGACAACAACGCCCTGGACTCTATTGGGCAATATCGCACTCGCGGTTCATCCGTCGCACACCTATGTAAAGGTACGAGTTAGCGTAAAGGATGAAGACAGAGTTAAAGAAGACGTTCTAATCCTTGCGGAAGCTCGATTGGATGCTTTAGAGGGCGAATACGAGATATTAGAGCGATTCACCGGTAAAGAACTTGAAGATTTGAAATACGAACCGCTTTTTGAGTACGCGAAGATAGAAGGTGGTGAAGCGCATAAAGTAATCACCGCGGATTTCGTCACTCTTGAGGAAGGTACGGGCATCGTTCATACAGCACCGGCATTTGGGGAAGTTGATTATGAAGTATGCAGAGAGAAGAAGCTGGGGTTCTCACAGCCCGTGAGTAGTAACGGTCATTTTACGCACGATGTCCCGCCACTGGAAGGCATGTTTGTAAAGGACGCTGACAGACTCATAATAGACATGCTGACGCAGCGTGGCATCTTATATAAAGAGGAACGGTATTTACACTCGTATCCGTTCTGCTGGCGATGCGGTTCGCCTCTTTTGTATTACGCACGTGAATCGTGGTTTATCGCAATGACCACGCTCCGTGATAATTTGCTCGCGAATAATGAACAGATAAGCTGGTATCCCGAACATTTAAAATATGGGCGATTTGGTAACTTCCTGGATGATATTGAGGATTGGGCGCTCAGTCGGGAGCGATTCTGGGGCACGCCGTTGAATATATGGATATGCAGTGATTGTGGACAGCGATATTGCGTGGGCAGTATAAAGGAATTACGAGAAAAGGCAAAGACTCCCGTTCCGAGCGACATCGACCTGCACAGACCTTATATTGACGATGTGGTGCTGAAGTGCGATGCATGTGGTGGAAACATGTGGCGTGTAAAAGACGTGATAGACTGCTGGTACGATTCAGGTTCTGCTCCTTTTGCACAATGGCACTATCCATTTGAGACGGAGAAGTTTAAGCAGAACTTTCCCGCTGATTTCATTACCGAAGCAATAGACCAGACGAGGGGATGGTTCTATTCTCTGCTCGGAGTTTCAACCGCGGTTTTTGATGCTCCGCCGTATCTCAACGTGCTTTCGCTGGGGCATATCCAAGATGAGAACGGCGTGAAGATGAGTAAGAGCAAGGGAAACGTGGTGGATATAAATGCGCTATTTGATACTGAAGCTGCGGACGCGTTGCGATGGTACCTCTTCACCGCGGGGCCTTTAACCGAGGACATCCGGTTCTCCGCGCAGGCGATCCGGGAGAAGCAGAAGAAGTTCTTGAATACACTCTGGAACTCTTATTTCTTCTTTGTTACCTACGCCACCATAGACGAGTTCAATCCGCAGGAGAAGAATATAATACCGGTGGAGCAGCGGAATGCAATGGATAGGTGGATTATATCGCGGTTGAACACGCTCACGAAGGACGTAATTGGTGCTATCGAACGGTTTGAAATTCACGTTGCCGCGAGGAAGATAGAGGAGTTCGTCATCGCAGACCTGAGCAACTGGTATATACGGAGGTCAAGGAGACGGTTCTGGATCATCGAAGAGAACTTCGATAAGGATTGCGCGTATTTGACGCTGTACGAGGTTCTTGTTTCGCTGTGCAAACTGCTTGCTCCGTTCGTGCCCTTCGTCACTGAACACATCTATCAAAATATTGTGCGGGGCGTTTTAGAAGACGAGCGTGAAAGTGTGCATCTTTGCGACTATCCTTCTCCCGATGAATCACTTATAGATGCTGAATTAGAGGCTTCGATGGTGTTTGTTTCCAAATTAGTAGAGGCTGGTAGGCGAGCGAGGTCAGATGCAGGGATAAAGATACGGCAGCCATTGAAAGAAGTTGTTGTCATATGTAGTAAGGACAAGCGAGAGAATGTGGAACGTTTGACGGGAATATTGAAGGAAGAAGTGAACGTGAAGGAAGTGAAATTCGAAGATGAAGGGCTCACGAGTGGAGTTACCGCGCCGGAGGATTATAAGCAGGTAGAAGTGGATGAAGCGACATGCTTGTTTTTGAACTGTTGCCCGGACAAGAATCTCATAGAAGAAGGGCTGGTTAGAGACATCGTGAGGAGAATACAGGGTATGAGGAAGGACCTTGACCTGGAATATACCGAGAAGATCGGGATTACGTACGCGTGCGATGAGGAGGTAAAAGAGGCGATACATAACTTCTCGGATTATATCTGTGATGAGACGCTTGCCGTTAGTATAGAAGAGGGAACGCCATCGAGTTCCGCGGAGGACGCAGAGAGTGGACATATTTACGAGAAGACGTGGAAAATAGGTGATAAGGAGGTTTACCTCGCAATTAAACCACTCTCGCTCGCAGAAAAAGATTAGCGTTTTCTGAAAAGAGAAAAACAGCAATTTTTATATATGATGAAAAAGAAGGGTAGGGTAGGTGATAAAAAAGAAATGGGCATATTAATAGACTTGGAGAAGTGTAACGGCTGTAAGGATATAGAGGGGAAGGAAAAGGGAACGAGCAATTGTGCAGAGGAGTGTTCGGTGGAGTGCATAACTTTGGTTGAAGATGACCCAAGCAGTGCTCCGCATGGACGGGAACAACATGCAGAAGTAAACAATGAGGAGTGCACCGATTGTGAGGCTTGTGTAGACGTATGCGAGCAGGAAGCGATCAGTATGTTGGAGGAAGAATAAAACAACTTTTGAGCGCATGCGTTTGATTGAACTCAAACAAACAATAAGGGGATGAGAACGTGGGTACTATCGGTGAGGCTGTGGTAAAGATAGAATGTGTAGGGGTAGCGAATCCTGAGGAGAAGCAGATAATAATCGGGCAGGGTAATTTCAGTATATTCACCTGCGATGACCTCTTTAAGACGCTTTTGACCACTGTACCGGGCATAAAATGCGCCGTGGCTATGAACGAAGCAGTGCCGAAATTGACGCGAGTTACGGGAAATGACGAGCGTTTGAAGGAGTTAGCAAG
>DAOUYX010000108.1 GCA_030665925.1 Methanosarcinales archaeon
GCAAAGCCCAAATCGGGATCTTTTTGATGTACAACAAGTATCTCTTGCTGTGTTAGATCGTGAAGGTTTTTTACCACGTCCTCTTCCATTTTATAGAGATCAGGCGCTTCTCTCTGGCTATTTGAGACCACAATAACCGAGCAGTCAAAGGGAATAGCTCTTAAAACACCGTCCAGTAAGTGTATCTTTTCATCCTTCACGGGTACAATGACAGCAAAACGGCCTAAAACATCTTTGATTTCGTCAAAAGGGATGTCTCTTGCCCGTGGATTTGCAAAGCCGCCGGAATCGATTTTTAAAATACGCTGTACCTCGTGAATTTTTACGGAACCAAATATCTCCGTATGCCTTGGCATCTCGATGAGCATACTATTATGTTTATATTTGTTTTATAAATGTATAGTGCTAATTCAGGTAAGCAGAGGTAGAAGAAATGCCACGTTCACACGGCGAGAGGAAGAATACAAGAAAGAAGTTGAGTAAAAAGAAGCGGGAGCGGGGGCTGTCTCCGATAAGCAGAGCGATTCAAAGCTTTGCATCTGGAGAACGGGTGCACATCCGTATAGACCCAAGTGTTCATAAGAGCATGCCGCATCATAGATTTCACGGCATGACTGGAACGGTGAAAGGAGAACGGGGAAGAGCATACATCGTAGAGGTATCAGACGGCAAAAAGCAGCGTAAAAAGGAGTTGTTTATCCGCGCCGAGCATTTGCGTCTGCAGGAATGAAACTTCTCTCCAACAAAATCCGACAATAACCCTCTCTTTTTGTAAAAAGAAATTTCTGAAGATTTTAAGTGAGATGGTTGTAATGGGCCCGATGCGATTCGAACGCATGACCTTCGCCTCGTAAAGGCGACGTCATTCCAACTAGACCACGGGCCCGAGTTTGTGAGAATGGCCGCTTTTTATATTTCATACATACACGTGCTTATAAAATTAAATGTATCGTATTAGAGGAGTCCCGCTTATGAAAAAAGAAAAAAATTACGATTTGATTGTTGTTGGCGCGGGCCCTGCGGGAATGACCGCGGGAACGTTTGGTGCGAGAAGCGGATTGAAAACGTTAGTGATTGAGAAAGGAATAAGTGGGGGGTTATCAAATGAGGCAACAGAGATAGACAACTATCCGGGATTCAGGATGATAGGAGGCATGGAACTGGCAGAGAAGATGAAAGAGCAAACGGCTGAATATGCGGCGATTAAAGAGCTGGAGGGGGTTAACAAAATAGAAATACGGGAAAAAGAGAAAAAGATGGTGGTATTCACGGAAAAAGACTTGTATATCTCAAATGCGGTGGTTCTATGCACGGGCACGAAAAAACGAAAACTGGGCGTTAAAGGTGAGAACGAATTTCTTGGGCGGGGTGTATCGTATTGTGCTGCTTGTGATGGGTTCTTCTTCAAAGATAAGTCGGTAATAGTGGTGGGAGGAGGGAACTCAGCAGTTAGAGGCGCATTGTATCTGAAAAACGTCGGCTGTGCGGTAACGTTAATCCATAGAAGAGATGAACTCAGGGCGGAGCAGTATTTACAGAAAAAATTGGAAAATGCCGGTGTGCATATCTTGTGGAATTCCGTGGTAAAAGAGATAAAAGGGGGTAAAGCAGTGAGAAGTGTCGTTAGATATGATAAAAAGAGAAAAATTGAGGATGAACTCGCGGTGGATGGTGTGTTTGTATATGTTGGCGAGGAGCCAGTCAATGCATTAGCAACCCAGATGGGCGTGAAACTTGATGAGAATGGATATATAATCACGGATAAAAGCCAGAGGACGAGCCGAGAGCGAGTATACGCCGCTGGCGACATAACTGGTGGTGTACGACAGATTGTCGTGGCGTGTGCAGAAGGTGCTATCGCTGCTACCTCTGCATATGAGGACTTAGCGAGTTAATTGATATGCACAACCAAAAGAAGATAAGGGAGATAGGAATTGACGAGGCGGGCAAAGGTCCAGTGATAGGATCAATGTTTGTTGCCGGCGTTCGGAATTTTGTGGGATTGGAAGAGCTGGGCGTTAAGGATTCGAAACGATTGAGTCCCGCAAAGCGAGAATATCTGGCGAAACGCATAGAAGATGCGACTGAGGTCTATGTGGTGGAGATGACCGCGAGCGAGATAGATGAAAGAAGAAAAAGGCACACGATGAATGAAATTATGGTCGAGCGCTTTTCAGACGTGATCGTGCAGTTTCACCCGGATAGGGCTATTGTAGATGCGGCAGATGTAAAGCCAGAGCGGTTCGCTGCCAATCTTAGAGCGAACTACGAGAAAGCAGGCGGCGGGGCGATCGAGATAATTTCCGAATTTAAAGCAGACGACCGTTACCCGCTGGTCAGCGCGGCATCAATAGTTGCAAAAGTGCACCGGGATAGATCAATAAGGGCGCTTGAGGCGAATATAGGAGCAGAGATCGGGAGTGGCTATCCTGCGGACCCGAAGACCGTCAAATTCCTGAAAGAGCTGCTAAAAACGAAAGAACTGGATGACATCCCCTTTTACGTGCGAAAATCTTGGAAGACTGTTCAATCATTTATATATACCTAAGGGGATACAAATGAATGAAAAATGGTGACCCCTAAGAAGGAGACGGAAGAGGGGAAGCATAAAGAAGGTAAGGAAGATAACGACAACGCTGATTATGGTGAGACGGTAAAGGAATGTCCTGAATGCGGCTCTAAGAACCTGATAAGAGATTATGAAAGGGCAGAGCTTTTTTGTGGCGATTGTGGGCTGGTAGTAGCCGAGAACATCGTGGACCTCGGACCTGAGTGGCGCGCTTTTGATTTCGAGCAGGTGTCAAGAAGGGCGAGGGTTGGAGCACCGATGACTTACCGGATACATGATAAAGGTCTTAGCACGCTGGTTACATGGTCGCCGACGGGTCATGGGCAATATAAGCTCAAGAGATGGCAGCAACGGACGCACATTGCGAACACCACCGAAAGGAGCTTTATTTTCGCTCTTTCCGAGATAGATCGGATGGCGTGTGCGCTTAGACTGCCGATGAATATCCGGGAGGCATCTTCTATGCTGTACCGGAAAGCAATGAAGCAACGGTTGATTCGCGGGCGGAGCATAGAAGGCATAGCCACTGCGATAATATATATTACATGTAGACAGTACGGGGTGCCGCGAACGCTGGAAGAGGTAAGAGCAATATCAAGGGTTGAGCAGAAGGAAATAAGCCGGGCATACCGCTTTCTTCTACGGGAGCTTGACTTGAAAGTTACGCCAGCTTCTCCTGTTGATTTCGTGCCTCGTTTCTGCTCCTTGCTCGATTTGAGCAGCAATATACAGTCGAATGCAATAGAGATAATAAAGCGCGCAACGGAGAAGGAGCTGACTAACGGGCGAGGACCGATAGGAATAGCTGCGGCTGCCATTTACATCGCGGCGATTTTAGGCGGTGAGCATCGCACGCAGAAGGAAGTATCTGACGTTACTGGTGTGACCGAAGTCACGATACGAAACAGGTATAAAGAACTATCGGAGCAGTTAGATATAGACGTGCTTTTATAGCGGTTTAGCGGGTTAGTTAGTCAGCGGTTTGGCGGTTTGGCGGGATTAGCCAATTAGATAACCAAAAGACAAAGCCGCTAAAAAGACAAGTTTATGATCTACTGAAAAAGGGGGATTAGCGATGAAGAGCTTTAAGGAATTGAAAGTGTGGCAAAACGGGATTGAACTTGTAGCGATAGTCTACGAGATTACCGCTTCGTTTCCTGCGGAAGAGAAATATGGTCTGAGTGCACAGATGAGAAGGGCTGCGGTTTCTATTCCATCGAATATTGCGGAGGGACACTTGCGAAAAACCGCAAAAGATTTTAAGCAATTCCTATCCATTGCACGTGGTTCCTGTGCAGAGTTAGAGACGCAAATGATTATCGCACATAAGTTGGGTTTTATTCAAGAAGACAACTTTAATAACTTGTCTCCAAAGATAGAAGAACTTTCAAAAATGCTCTCCTCCTTCTACTCCAAAATAAATTCTAACCCCGCTAAACCTCCAAACCGCTAAACCTCCAAACCGCTAAACCTCTAAACCGCTTCTAAGTGTCGCCCTCGCTACTATCTTCGCAACTCGCAGTGGCTCTGGCACTTTCCCCTGCACAACGAATTTTTTAAGCAGAGCACCAGCTTCGGTTTTTTCTATACCCAAAAACCGTATTAAAACCTCAAAACGGTCTTGTAATTCCACAGGAACACGATTGCCAAGCCGTCTATACGCTTCTATCCGCAAATCTCGCTCGTGTGCTTCGAAATGCTTGGCTATGTGTTCTTCCAAACCTTCAGATTCTTCGTACGTCACGCAGATGAGTGGAATTTGCAACCGTTTGTAAACCTCTTTTATGTCTATTATGTTGAACCAACTGATGACACAGCCGTTTAGCATTATCACGTTTATATCATCGCGCTGGAGTGACTCGAAGATGCGCAATATCCCCCCAGTCGCATCCATTCCCCCCACGGTTATGTGTGTGAACCCGGCACCGTCAATAATAAAATCTGAACGCATAACGATGCCCGCAAGTACTGACTTTTCCCGGTCTCTCCTGAAGCTTTCTGCAATTCCCAGTACTCGTATCCCCTTCTTATTTACGTGCAGCACCATCACAAATAAGGAATTCTATCCCGCTCTTTTTGCTCTTTATATCGCCTTCTGAACCCAGGGTCAGTTCTCATACGCTCTATTTCTCTGTCCAATTTCTCATCCAGCTTTGCCTGCTCTCCTGAGATATAATCCTTGCAAAGCGTATGAGCGGAATCCGAGGAGTATTGCTGAATACCAGCCATTATAATGGCTAAATTGGCTTTTTGAGGCGAAATCATACCAAAAGGGACTGGAGCGCCCACGCTCATAGGCCGTTTTATCTCGTCATCTATTTTCCCAACGTCCAAGCCAAATCCTATCGCCTCATTGCCCCCTGTCTGCTCAAATTTTAGCTGCCACATGCGTTCCGGGTTGGAGATGAACATGTCGTACCGACCTTTGTGATTCCGTCCGGTTAGCACTCGCCAATCTCCCTTATCCTTGCTTTTATCCCATTTCTCTTTTAATGCCCGCGTTATTTCCGCAGAAGACTTTATCCCCATCTTAATTTTTATACAGTATTACAACGCTATAAATGTTTCTATGGCACAGTCGAATTTTCTAGTGAAATTGCTAAATCCTTAAATTTCACCGCAGAGCACACGGAGAACGCAGAGGCACCAAAAAACATAAGCAACGATTGAAACAGTCTTAAAACTCTGCGTGCTCTGCGCTCTCCGCGGTGATAAATCACTGGATTTTTAGATAGTGCCGTTTCTATAATTAAATCGCAGTCACGATGAAGATGCATTGCATTTTTCTTTTCCGAGAACGCTTTTCTTTTTAATAAAAAGAAAAGGGTTCAATGATAGCAATAATCCTCGCAGGCGGGAAAAGCAGCAGAATGTGGGGAAGAAACGGCGAGGAGAGAGAGAAAGCACTTATAAAGTTGGGTGGATCCGAAAACCAGAAACGACTGATAGATTTGGTTGCAGAAACCGTACGAGCATCAAACGTGGAAGATTTTTTCGTGGCTGTCACGAAAAACACGCCTAAAACAGAAGAATATTGCAAACGCGTCAATTATAAAACCGTAGAGACACCGGGTGAAGGCTATCATGAAGATTTATGGTATTTGCTCACCCGCTATCCAAAGTTCGTATCCATTGCCTGCGACACACCTTTTTTAAGAAGCGGGCATATTAATGCGATAGTAGATGCTTATTTAGCGCATAATCCAAGAATAAGCGT
>DAOUYX010000169.1 GCA_030665925.1 Methanosarcinales archaeon
CTCTCTTCACTTACGCTTTGGAAAATGCTCTTGCCCTGCTGAACCAGAACCGGCTCGTACGGTGTGCGTGCGTATCCAAAGACCTTCATTCGCAGCTCGTTTCTCCTGTATGCGTCCTCATCCGTATCCATTACCTCTGCATCCCGCACCTCCGTCTTGCCCTCGACAAAATGCTCGACTATTTTCGCCGCGCCCTTAGGGCTTATAGCAAACACCGCCGAGTGCATCTTTACGCCAGCAGGAATGCCTAATATCGGGATCTCTCGTTTTACAGCACTGTACACATCCCGCGCCGTGCCGTCACCACCGCAGAATACCAAAAGTTCAACTCCTTCTTCTAAAAATCGCTTGCATGCGTTCTTTGTATCCTCACTCGTGCTTATGCTCTCAAATGAATACACAACTTTGTATCTTAACGAGTTCGGAAGTGCATCTTCACCCATAGCTCCCGAGCAGGTAAGAATAATAAAGTCTATATTCCACTCCTCCATGCACTTCTTCGCTCGCTCTCCTGCTATCGGCATTGCACCTAACTTGAGTGCTTCGTCTGCAAGACCATCCGTTCCTTTTAGTCCTACCGACCCGCCCATTCCTGCTATCGGGTTGATAAGAAAACATATTTTCATTTTTTCGGTTATTTCTCCTTCCATTCCTTTAAAGCCTTTTCCAGAGCTTTCATCATCTTACTCTTTACTTTCAAATCGTTCACCAGTCTTTCAAATTTACTGAGATCAATGTTTATCACTTTATGCAACTGTTCACCATCATCCGGTAAATTATACCGCTTTATATCTATGCCTGCCTCCTCTGTCGCTTTGATTATCCATTCTTCCAATCTTGGGCAGAGAACAATCAAATCGTTGTTCTTAGAATTATCATTCAATATCTTAAGTCCGTAATTCGATAAATTTTTCTTCTCTTGCAATCTCTTCAAATACGGCGGTTGTACACTGAGAGGGTCTTCATCTATCAATCCTTTCCATTTTTCTCGCTTTTCTAATTGTTTACAAACTTCAGGTTTACCTTGTTGATGGATAATTTGCTTCTTTGGCATTCCTAACATTTTCACCAAAGTAGAATCGGGTTTACACTCGGTATAGATCATTCCTTCGCTTCCAAGAATCTCTCGATATTGAAAAATATGTCTATCCCCATCTCCATTATTTCTCCCAATTCTTCCTCGCTCAAAGGTTTTACTTTTGTCTGGTAATCTTCGAAATAGGTTATGAAAATCGCTACGTCGTCTTTGTGTGCTTTTTCGAGGATTGAAAGGAGGAGGTAAGGATTATGTGTCGCAATGAAGTACTGGTTGTTGTTCTTGTCAAGGGCTATCCTCTCAGCGAGATATTTTGTGTAATATGGAAACGCATGAGCTTCTGGTTCCTCAAATACTATTACTGAATCCTTATTAGTTTCGATCGCAGCCAAATGAAAAATGGTTCTCTGGAGCGTATCAGAAACCAGAGAATAGGGATATGCGATTACTATGTCCTCTATTTCCTTTTGCACTTCTATTTTTCGCTCTTGTGGCTTTAGAACGACTCTAAGCCCAGAGGCATCAAATATTTGCTTCATCAGTTTCCTGAGATCCTTACGAGTTAAAATAACTGCTAAAAGGTTATCCCCAAAAGGGGGTAATAGAAATTCCGATTCTTGACGAGGAAATCCTCTTAGTACTTCAAATTTATAAAATTTGAGAAATTTATATTCATCCAGTCCAGCGCAACTTCCATGACCATCGTAACCGTAGCCAAAAACCTGTTTGTTAAGATTGTTAATTCCTCCAAACGTCCCGTTTTCAAATTCTATTCGGAGAGCATTTTCATCAAACTTTATTTCGATCTTATCCTCTAAGTTCTCATCATAGAACAGATTGTTCATGCTCTCGAATCTGACAAAATTTTTAAGTTCGCCACAATTTATGTGCGATAGCAGTCCCAACGTCTCCAAAATATTTGACTTCCCCGTATTGGGCTCGCCAATAAAGAGATTTATCCGTTTGCAATCGAGTCTCAAGTGCTTTATTGACTTGAAATTCTTAATCTCCAGATCTTTTATCATTCAAGCACCTCCTTCCAATACTTCTTTGTTAACTTTGTTTATTAAGCTTTCTACTTTACGTACGCATCCACGTGAGATATTCATCATTTCCTCGTTGCCGCTTTCAACTCCGCACATAACTCCTCAAGTGCGGAAATCATCTTCTCCGGCTCGTTCTTATGTTCCGCAATGAGTTCTACGATCGCGCTTCCTACTATTACCCCTTTCGCACCGCTATTCAATATTTCACGCACGTGCTCGGGCTTCGATATGCCGAATCCTACTGCTGGCGGTATATCCGGTCTCTTCTCCACTACGCTCCGTATCAGAGTTTTCGCAACCCCTGAAATCGCTTCGCGTGCACCCGTAACACCGAGCAGCGACACGAGATACACGAATCCTGAAGAGTATGCACAGATCTTCTCTATTCTATCCTCCGGCGTAGTCGGTGCAATCAAGAAGATCGTATCTATGCCGTTCTCCTTCGCATATCGTACCACTTCATCAGCCTCTTCTATCGGCAAGTCAGGAATGATTACCCCATCTCCTCCTCCTTCTGCAAGCTTATTCATGAACCGCTCTACCCCGAAGTGCAAGATCGGATTGTAGTAACCCATCACGACGATCGGAACGTCCGTTTCTTTTCTGATATTTGCAATAATCTCAAATGTTTGCTGAGGAGTCATTCCCGCACGAAGCGCTCGCTCTGACGCCGCTTGTATCGTCTTACCGTCTGCTATCGGATCGGAGAACGGTACCCCGAGTTCTATGATGTCCGCGTACCGCGCGATTGCTTTTGCTATCGCTGGTGTTAGTGACGGGTCAGGGTCCCCAGCCATAATGTACGCGATAAACGCGCACTCACCTCTTCTTTCGAGGTCCGAAAATGTATCACTTATTCTGCTCATGTAGTGCCCTCTCTATTATCTCTACATCCTTATCTCCCCTTCCCGATAGGCATACTACAACACAATCTTTCTTGCCTATTCTCTTCTCATCCGCTAATCGCTTCACGTATGCTAATGCGTGTGCCGACTCGAGTGCCGGCAATATCCCTTCGTACTTGCATAAAAGTTCGAATGCGTACAGAGTCTCCACATCGGTCACAATATCATAGGTTACACGACCCATATCC
>DAOUYX010000171.1 GCA_030665925.1 Methanosarcinales archaeon
GAAATACGTCTTCACCGGTGAGTTAGAGCCGAAAAAAGCGGGGAATGTCAATGAGCCGATCCAAGCAGCGAGAGATCTGATAGGTTTGGTAATCGCCTGTAACGTAACGGACAATCCACAGAGTTTCGCTTATGTTAACAGCATGGCAGCATCGTATAAAATCCAAGCAGAGACCGGTATGGAGTGCGTATACCAGCTCAGATGCTCGGACAGGAATCGTATGGCGCTTTTATCCGACGTGCTTGGTGCTGGTACTTTGGGGCTCAAGAATATCTTAGCATTGGCAGGTGACCACGTCGCACTGGGTGATACACCAGATGCAAAGCCGGTATTCGATCTGGACTCAACCACATTGATATACATGATACGGAAGATGGTGGATGAGGGTAAAGACCTTGCCGGTAATGAGATAGAAGACCCGCCGAAACTGCACGTGGGCGGAGCAGCGGCACCCGGAGCGGCGCATTTGAAGGCTGAAGTCGCCAAGGTGAAGCGGAAGATCAATGTTGGCGTGGAGTTCCTGCAAACACAGGTCGTTTACTACACGGATATTCTGGATAAGTTCTTTAACGAATTGGGGAAGGTGGATGTTCCGATTTTGGTAGGAATATTCCCGGCAAAGAGTTACGGCGCGGCGAAGTTCTTCGATGAGTACGTTGCGGGCGTGGACGTTCCACCGGAGTATCTTGAAAACCTGAAGAAGACGAAGGAGATAAAAGACAAAGAGGAGCGGAAGGCGGAAGTGGACAGGGTCAACATAGAGTTCTTCACCGATTTCTTGGAGTATCTAAAAGGAACGCCGTCTGCCGGATGCCACATGATGGCTGTGGGCTATCCCAGGATAATCGGGCCGCTTAAGAAAGTGATGGTATAAAGTAAAGTAAAAAAGTGGGGGACATTTTTTCCCCTTTTCTTCTTTTTTGAGTAGCTGTCAAGTTCCGAGATACAGGATTATGATTTATGACCAGATTCCACAGCTTTAATGGACTTGTGGACTTTTCGTCCTAATTCTTCATATCTCCGTATGTCCGAAATGCCATATTCCCTCCTCATGCACATAATCTTGTATCTTGCATCTTCACCATGACTATACAATTACCACTATATACTTAACTTAGCAAATCTTGTATCGCCTTCTTCACTGCCTCTTCTGAAGTGTATCTTTGCTGCCAGCCCAAGTTGCTCAGTTTCGAAGCATCGAGCAACATAATGGGGACGTCACCAACCCATCCACGTTTACCGCCCGTGAACGTAAACGCTGGCGAGGTATGCATCGCATCGCAGACGAGTTCTGCAATCCTCTTCACACTCGTCATGTCGTTCGTGCCAATATTGAAAACATGCACTCTGTCCTTATCAGTTGCTTTTAAACCCGCCAGCATTGCTTCTATGCAATCGGAGACGTAGATATACGATTTCGTCTGCGAGCCATCGCCCAGGATTTCCAATTCAGTCGGATTGCTTCTTATCTTGTTTATGAAATCGTAAATTACACCGTGCGATGACCTCGTGCCGATAACGTTTGCAAACCGGTACAGCCAGGCATGCATATCGAACGTATGGCAGTAGGACGCGATGAACGCCTCACAGGCGAGCTTAGACGCGCCGTATAACGAGATAGGTACGGTGGGGTACTCTTCGGGTGTCGGCAGTTGTTCCGCCTCGCCGTAAACCGTGGATGTGGAGGTGAACAGTATTCTGCGCACTTCGTTCAGCCTCATCGCTTCTAACACGTTGTAGGTTGCGATGACATTCTGCTCCAAATGTACTCGTGTATTCTCCGCACCCAGTCGCACTTCGGGATTCGCCGCCAGATGCCAAACCTCATCCACACCGTCGAACAAATCGGCTATATCGTCATGCAATATGTCTACTTTGTGAAACCGGAAATTGTCTTTACCGAGGTGAGGTGCTATGAATTTCTCATTCCCGGAGCTCAAGTTATCCAGCACTACGACCTCGTGGCTCTCCGCTATTAGGCGATCAACCACGTGCGAACCTATGAATCCCGCTCCTCCGGTTACTACGATTTTCATAACACTTTTTCTTTTTAGAAAAAAGAAAACCTGTGCTAAAAGAAAAAGATTCTTTTGGTAAAGCTTTTCTTTCAAAGAAAAGGTTTTTTGTGGAATCTCGTGGTTTCATTGCTAATGGCCATTGGATATGACCCCAGGATTTTCAACATCGCCACTTTCCGTTCAACGGCTTTTAACATCTCCTTTACCTCCTCATCTTCGATGTGCCCTTCGCAATCTATGTGGAACATGTAATCGCCCAGAGCGCGCTTGGACGGTCGGGACTCTATCTTCGTGAGGTTCACTCCACGCTGCGCGAATTCGCCCAGGACGTCGTAGAGCGCACCTGGGCAGTCCTCCTTCAGGTATATTATTACAGACGTCTTGTCCTTTCCGGTCGGCTGGGTTTTACTACCAGCAGAAGAAAGCACGATAAATCGCGTAACGCTCTCTTGATCCTGCACGTTCTCCGCAAGGATACAGAGGTCGTATTTCTTCGCCGCCTCTGCGGACGCCAATGCAGCTATTGATTCGTCTTCCTGCGCCAGTCTCGCAGCACCTGCCGTGCTGTCCACGGATTTTACCTTCACGCCCGTTATTTGCAATCGCGCCCTTATGAAATGCTTACATTGCGCTAACGCATGCGGATGCGAGACCAGCGTTCTTATCTGCGTAAACGAGCCTTTGGACAGCAGGCAAATTGTTATCGGCACCAAAATCTCACCCACGATCCGCATTCCCCCTTTCTTATTCTCGTTCAAAAGCAGATCTAACGTCTCGCCCACTGAACCTTCCAGAGAGTTCTCTATGGGGACGATGCCGTAATTCACGTCTTTCCTCAGCAGGCTCTCGGATACGTCGAATATCGTTTCGTAATACTGTCGCTCGACCTCCTCGATATTTTCCGTTTCCATCCGCTTTAGCCACAGCAATGCAGCGGTTTCCGAAAACGTCCCCTCTGGTCCCAGTATGCCAACTTTCATGTACGCGTTACACCTAACTTCTTCTTCATCTCATATAATATATTTTAAAGAGGTGTTAATATGATATGATATGTGCCCTGCCT
>DAOUYX010000066.1 GCA_030665925.1 Methanosarcinales archaeon
CGCTTGGAAATGAATGCTCTCTCTTCTGGTGTGAGTTCCCCAACAAAGCGAGAACTGTTCCCATGTAATTGCTTCATTTTGGACACATCAAAAGAAAATATGTGTCCTAAATATATAACCCTTTACTTATGCTGGGTTGTACTTAACATTACTTCCAAACTTCTCAAAAATGTGCTTTCGTTAGGTACAAATGCGACAAAATCCTCTGCTTTTTCCCCCTCAATGCCTAACCGCTCACAGCACGTGTTAGCATTGACCTCCTTTTCCTCTACGAAGAAATGATCGCCGCTCTCACTAATTTCTGCACGGCATGCTTTCTCTTTAACCGTGAACTCTAAAGACGCGGAGCCTGCATACCTATAAATAGCAGACTTTCACCCACCGAGAAGATATTCAAAAACCCCCTTTTCGTTTATCCCAGTTGTCAACGCTAAGGCTCATCGGTAAATCAAGATCAGGGTGCGGCAAAAGAGAAAGCGCGTGCAATATCGCCGACTTCCCACTGTTGTTTCGTCCAACAAGGACATTGAACTTTGCAAGTTCCAGAGGCTCCTTAAATTTCTTTATGCCTCTGAACTCCTTCAAATCCAAGGAAGATACGAACACCATTTTCTCCACTTTTTTTCAAAAGTTTTCTCTTCCGTCAACGCGTTTCTTAGAAGCCGTTTTGATAAACCTTTTCTTAAAAGGTTTAAAGAAAAGGGTTATGAGCATAGCAGCGATCCTTAGTTCCCAAGTGCTCTCGCAACTCAGTACAGTAAGGAACGCTGACGGGCTTATCTGCCGGGTTCGGAATGAGACCGGGAGTTTCCCCGCCGCTATGGCCGCTATGCCCATTTACATTATGATTTTTTTTCTATTTATAAAGGTTGTTGCGAAAACATCAGGAAAAAACCATCAACCTTTTTATGCCGAATGGTTTTATATTGCGTATCGAAGAAAGGTGAAACAAAATGGAAAGAAGAAAAATATTGGGAATAATAGCAATAGTGGCAATCGCAACGGCAGTGATGTTCGCAGGCTGTATCAACGAAGAAACACCTGTGCCCACTCCTACGCCGACGGCAACGGTAAGTCCAACCACACCAACGGGAACTTCTTCACTCATGGTGTATTCCGGCGCGGGCATGAGAAAGCCGATGGATGAAATTGGAAGCGTGTTCGAGCAGAAGTACGGCGTTCCCGTGAACTACAACTATGCCGGTTCCAATACGCTCTTGAGCCAGATAGAGCTAACGCAAGTGGGAGACGTCTACATGCCAGGGGCAACGATGTACATTGACAAAGCGAAAGAGAAAGGGTTTGTGGATTACGAGCAGAATGTGGCGTACCATGTACCAGTGATCGCCGTTCCAGAGGGAAATCCGGCGAATATAACCTGCCTGGAGGACTTTACAAAGCCTGGGGTAAAAGTCGTTCTGGGAGACCCGAAAGCGGCTGCATGTGGCAAGATCGCAAAGAAAATACTGGAGAAGAACGGGATTTTTGATGCTGTGGATGCGAATACCATTGCGCGTGCTGCGACAGTAAATGAGCTGGTAGTCTATACGTGCATGGGCACCACGGACGCATCGATAATATGGCAAGCATCTTTGATTGGAACTGAGAACGAGACGGATATTATAGAGATACCAAAAGAGCAGAATCTCATAAAGGTGATTCCAATAGGCACGCTAACGTTCTCTGAAAACAAAGATTATGCAAAGCAGTTCGTTGATTTTGTTTCTTCTGATGAAGGAAAAGCAATTTACGAGAAACATGGATTTACGGCATATCCAAACGAAAAGTATGAATAGTCTGGTTCACAAGAAGTACAGTAAGAGAGTAAGGGCTGACGATGGATAAAGGCATGGAGGGAAAGGAGGATCGGAAGACATATCAACCGATTGGAATAATACACACGGAATTCCGGGATAAAAAAGATACCCCCATTCAGGGCATTTTCGCAAGAGACGCTAAGGGTGAGGTGGAGGTATTTTCAGAATATGCCGTGGGACTCAAAGACCTCGAGGGTTTCTCACACGTCATCCTTCTCTACCATTTCCATCGCTCTGACGGCTATTCTTTGATTTCAAAGCCATTTTTAGATGACAAACAACACGGAATCTTCTCAATAAGGCATTTCAAAAGGCCCAACCCCATCGGATTGTCCGTAGTGAAGCTGGAGCGGGTGCGGGGGAACATACTGGAAATCAGCGAAGTTGACATCCTGGATGGTACGCCACTCCTCGATATAAAACCATTCATTCCGCGGTTTGACAACAGACCGGATGCAAAAAGCGGCTGGCTTAGTAACCCCCATTTAGATATGGTTAAGGGTGAATCCGGCAAACATAGAAGCGAATAGGAACCCTGCACAATGTTAAAGGAATTGAAAGCGTCGAGGATTAAGATTATTACGATACTATCCTGTTTACTGCTCGCCTTTTTTATTTTAGTCCAGATTATTTGCGTTGTTACACATACCACGCTGCCGGCACTGATGACCAGCCTTGCTTCCAGGGAGATACAATTCGCAATAAAATTGAGTTTGACAACAGCCGCCATATCAACCATTCTATGTATCGCCATCTCCATACCGGCAGCATACGCGCTTGCTCGATATGAGTTCTTTGGTAAGAGTTTGATTAATACCCTGATAGATGCACCGCTGGCTTTACCTCCATTGGTCGCCGGCGTGGGCTTGTTAATACTATTTAGCACGACATCGTTTGGTAAAACGCTTGCCGAAACCGGGCTTGTTTTCGTGTTCACACCACTGGGGATAATAATTGCACAGTTCTTTGTCAATGTGCCGTTCATGTTCAGGATACTGCGAGGCACTTTTCAGGGCATAAATCCAAGATACGAGCACGTAGCAGAGACGCTTGGGTGCACAGAGGCGCAGGCATTTTGGCGTGTAACACTACCCATGTCGAAGAATGGTCTCATGGCTGGCTCTGTTATCACGTGGTCAAAAGGGATAGGCGAGTTTGGAGCTGCATTAATGCTTGCGGGAGCAACAACAATGAAGACCGAGACTTTGCCCATCGCAGTATATTTGAACATGTCATGCGGGGAACTCGATTTAGCCATAGCAGCCGCAACTATTTTGATTATTATATCGCTTGTATCTCTGTTCGTTTTTGAAAGGTTCGGGGGTTTTGGCCGTGTATTCTGAGGACCAAAGAGCGGCAAAGAAAATGATACGAATAGAGAACATATCAAAGGATTTGGGTGAGTTCTTCTTACGAGACATAACGCTCGATATAAACGAAGGTGAGTATTTTGTCATCCTGGGCCCCACAGGTGCAGGAAAGACAATTTTGCTGGAGACAATAGCGGGTATTTACCACCCGGATAGTGGCAGAATTCTTCTTAGCGATAATGATATTACAGAGGTCCCACCACGGGAGCGGAACATTGGCATGGTCTATCAGGATTATACCCTGTTCCCGTTTTTGACGGTAGAGGAAAACATCGGCTTTGGGCTGAGGTCGAGAAAGATAGGAAAAGGCGAGATCAAGCGTAAGGTGGATGAGCTTGCAAACTTATTGGATATTTCCCATCTGTCGCATCGTTACCCCGTTACGCTCAGTGGCGGAGAGCAGCAGAAGGTTGCAATTGCCAGAGCGATTGCCATTGAACCCCCGATATTGCTTCTGGACGAGCCTTTGTCTGCTTTAGACTCCAGAACGCGAGATTATCTAAGGGAAGAACTGAAGCGAGTGAAAGAGGAATTTGGGATTACCATGGTTCACGTAACGCACGATCAGACGGAAGCGTTAGTGCTCGCGGATAGAATAGCGGTGATGATGCAAGGGCGAATACTGCAGGTAGGTACGCCATACGAGATTTTTAATAAGCCGCTAAACAAGGATTTAGCCGATTTCGTCGGCGTTGAGAACATACTGAGCGGTGTCGTGCGCACTAATGAGGATGGCGTTGCGGAGATAGAAATAGAAGCGGATGTAGGTAGAAATATATTTGCCGTTTCTGAGTACCATGCCGGAGATGTTGTAAAAGTATTCTTAAGACCCGAGGAGATAATCTTGTCTGGACACAAGGGGGATAGCACTGCCAGAAATGTTATAAAAGGAAGAATAAACGAGCTGCAGGACGTGGGCCCTTTAACACGTGTGCAGATGGATACAGGGCGTAGCGAGCGTAGCGAGCTTGTAGTGCTTATTACAAAGCGATCACGTGAAAGCCTCGGGTTGCAGATAGGGGATGAAGTCTACGCGACTTTCAAAGCGACTTCGGTGCACGTGGTGCGAGGATGACAAGCTGCATGTTTCTATAAAGGTTTGTTGAGAAACCAACAGTAAAAACCGAAAATCTTTTTATATCGAATGGCTTTATATCGCATATCGAAGGTGGATAAAATGGAAATAATGAAAATAGCGGTATTAGGGATAGTGATTGCATTACTTGCAGGTATGTCAGTAGCGGCTTTTTGCACCACTTCTGTGGGCGCACAAGAAGTCACAACGGTCAAAGTCTTCCACGCGGGGAGTTTAGCAGTGCCCTTGGATGAAGCGGAGAGCCAATTCGAGGCTTTGCATCCAAATGTGGATGTGCAGCGCGAATCAATGGGCAGTGTGAAGGCGGTAAGACAGATAACCGACGTTGGAAAGATAGGGGACGTGCTCGCATCCGCGGATTACTCGCTTATACCAAGCATGATGTACCCCGAGTATGCGGATTGGTATGTACGATTTGCGACGAACGACATGGTTCTTGCGTACAATCCGGAGAAGAGCATGTATGCAGATGAAGTCACGCCGGATAACTGGTACGAGATTCTACGCAGGGATGGTGTGATCTTTGCGTTCTCGAATCCGAATCTCGACCCTTGCGGATACCGATCTCCAATGGTGATGCAACTCGCAGAACTGTACTACAATGATCCGAGGATATTCGACGATTTGGTTCTCAACAACACGGCGATTACGATTAGCGAGGATGCAGACGGGACGTTTTTAATAACTGTGCCGGAAGACCCGACGGCAAATACCGAAAAGGTAAATATAAGACCAAAATCGGTTGAACTCGTGGCGTTTGTCGAGGAAGGTGGGCTTGACTATGCATTCGAGTACCGAAGCGTTGCCGTTCAGCACAATTTATCTTTCGTGGATTTGCCTGAGCAAATAGACCTGAGTAAGGTAGAGTACGCAGACACTTACAAGAAGGTGAAAATACAAACCGCAGATGGTAAGACAAAAACGGGAAAGCCAATTGTGTACGGTATGACCGTCCCGACGAATGCGGAAAATCCGGATATGGGATTGGAGTTCGTGAAATTCGTCATCGGCGAATCAGGGCAGCAGATATTTGCGGGTATGGGGCAGCCGCCAATCGTGCCGCCAGAAGGAAGCGGGAATGTACCGGAAGAGCTGAAAGGTTTAGTGCAGCTTGAGCCCGTGGAGCCAACGCCTACACCGAGTCTAGCGCCGACACCAACGCCTACACTAACTCCGAAAGAGCCAGGCTTCGAAGCGGGATTTGCCATTGCGGGTATATTAGCGATCGCATATCTGGCGCTGAGAAGGAGAAAGGAAAACTGAATCTTTAGGGGGGAAACAGTTCTCCCTCTTATTATTTTTTTTGGATTGTTACCAGAATAACAAACCGTTTTGAGAAAAACCGAAAAGCTTTTATACCGAGTGGTATATAACTACATATCGTGCACGCCATTATTTCGCCACCTCTGTTTTTACTCCGAAACAGAGAAGCATTAGCACGAACGACCATGCGTGGGGCGCTGCACCGCCCCCACGCTGGTTTTTTTAGTATCTCTCGGTCACCCCGACACGCAAAATCGTAGCATTGCATATAGGTAAGTGAGCGAAATGGACGAAATAGCAAGACTGATAAAAGATCTGAGAAGACTACTTCAGAATATCCCCGAAGAAGATTGCTACGAAATTCTGGAAGGAGTGGACATTAACGAGCTGAAAAGGGAATTAGGCTCGTGGTTTATCGCGGACTACCCACTTTACCAGGGTTCATAGCGGCACAATTCGTTCAAAAAAAAGAGAAAGGTCTTTTTAGTCCTTTGAGACCATTACTTCTGACGCTTTTATCACCGCTTCTACTTTATCGCCTTCTTTTAGATCGAGGTCTTCCGCCGCCTCTTTTGTGATCATCGAGGTGATGATTGCGGGCTTGGTGATCTCGATTTTTACCGTAGAAGCAACCTCGCCTTTCTCTATCCCCTTCACCACACCTTCAATCCTATTCCTTGCGCTTAATGGCATTTTTCCCTATCACCAATTGATGATTCGTTTCGTATGTTAAAATGCTTTTCGGTAGAAAAAACCGAAAGTTATTTTATGTCGAATGGAAAATATTGGGGAAATGGAAATCCGAAGGAGTTGAAAGGAAAACGCAGAGAAGAGTAGTGAGAGTAAGAAGTAGATGCAGGATCATGCTTGGGATAAAAACGAAATCAAATCAGAAGTAGAGAATACCTTTACTTTAGATTGCTTTTTGAACGCCTTTTCTTGCGCCCAGAGTGGGCAATCGAGTTTCAATGCCAGGGCAAATAAATCAATGTCATCTGGATCGGGAGAGATCGCCTTTGCATCCGATAGAAAATCCTCGTATTCAGAAAGTGAAAACACCTTGACAAATATCAGTAAGTCATCTAGAACTTCTTCAAATTCACTATCAGATAACTTAGATTTCTCACAGATGAGTTCTTTATGTTCATTCAATTCATCTATGCAAAAAGAAGGTGTAATCAGTTCCAATATCTCGAAATTCAATATCAATCTCCTCGTTTTTGATTCTTTCTTGAAGAAGGAGAACAATACGTTTGTATCCACTCAAACTTTAAGAAAGTTTAATCAAAAATGCTGCGCAAATTTCATTTACACGAAACCCATCTGCTTTAGTTTTTCAAATCTCCCCTTCTTCGCCATCTCCCCGAGTTCTATGCACTCTTCATCGGTCAATTCGCTGTCTTTGAGCAATTCATCAAGCCTTCCAAGCATTGAATCCCTTGCCAGTCTCAACTTTACGAACTCCTCCACACCCTTCGCCAAATCTGACATGTCCACCTTAAATCGGTCTGGTATCTTAACCACTATCTCTCCCATTTCCACCACTCATAACAATATCAATCGTGCGTATATAAATAACTTTCCTTCAGTGCCAAGTCTGGAGCAGGATTATTGTCCATCCACTGTTCTGGACATTTGAATTTATTTTCGTGAACTCTGCCCATGTAGGGACGGACGTGAGCCCCACATAAGAAAAGTTCTCTCGTGTAAATCTGTGAGAATCTGTGGTTACAAAAATTTTAGGAATAAACCGAAAACCTTTTTATGTCGAATGGTGCAATGTTGCATAACGGTGGTGATAATATGAAAATGGGAGAAAATGAGAAATAGATGAAAATTAGAGAATGTATGCTATGGATGATGGTATGCATTAGCATAGGATTGTTGTTTTTGACGCCTCCCGTGCTGGTAGCAACGACAGGAGAGACCGTCGCGGAACTGGAGAACTATGGAGGTACCGTTTTGAACGAGATGACAGCGGATGTGCTCTTCGACAATTCAGTCACGCTCACGGACGGTAACTTCACCTTAACCGCGTACAATTCGGAGGGCGATTACGAGGTCAGACAACTTACGCCTCTGGGAGCACTCGATGTAGCAGCCCAGATTGGAGTTTTCGACTACAACGTTACCGATAAGAAGTTCGATTCGATGGGCATTCTGATGGTTGACGACATCGGTGATTACAAATACAACAAGTCGGGCAGTGACAAGTGGGCATGGAGCTGCGCGGTAAATGGCACTGTCCTGGACGACTGGGGCAATCCTGGAACCGAAGGCTTGAACGTCTACGAGCTGCACAATGGAGATGTCGTGTACTACTTCTACGGCAACGTCGAGCTGTCCGATTACGGGCC
>DAOUYX010000140.1 GCA_030665925.1 Methanosarcinales archaeon
CTTTCCTACCCTTCCATCCCTTTATCTGAATCATTTTTCTATCAGTATCAATATCCTCCGGCTTCAACTTCACCACCACACTTACTCTTAACCCCGCAGAATACATAAGCATTAGGAACGCTTTGTGTTTTGTATCTAAACTTTATAAAAGGAGAGGGGTTGATTAATAAGAAGCACTATCATTAAATTAGATTATACAATAGCCCTAAAACGATATATTATTATACGAGAAATGCCCAGGGAAGAGGATGAAATAGTAGTAGTTCCGAAGAAGGAATTGGACGAAAAAGAAGAATTAATAAAATCCTTAGAGGCTAGAAGCCAGAAGATGAAATCTGACTTCTCAAGGTATAAAGAGCGAGTTGAAGATAGAGAGGAAGCAATACGAAGAAAAGCATATAGCGAATTAGCCAGCCGACTGCTCAGCGTTGTTGATACACTTGACCGTGCAAAGGATAGTTATAAGACCGATAGTGGTTGTGAGGTTGTAGAAAAAATAGCGGAAGGGACGAGAAGTAACTTGGAAATTACCTTTAACCAATTGCTGAATACATTAGAGATAACCTCAATTGCACCATCAGCCGGCGAGAGGTTCAATGACGAATTGCATACTGCGATTGAAACCACGCCAAATGATTTTCTCCCGGATAAGAGCATTGTTTCTTTGGTGAGAAAGGGATATATGTTAAACGGTGAGCTAATCAGACCTGCGGAAGTGGTTATTTCCAGAGGCGGTGAAGCAGGGGAAGAAAAGGCAGAGGCAGAAGCCAAGTCCAGGCGAGAAAGTATTTTATCTAAATTTTTGAGAAACGTTGAGTCAAGGGTATTCAAGCGAAAGTTCAAGGAATTGGAAGAGAGAGAGCAGGAATTGAGCAAAAACGAGGGAATGCTCCGCAACTCGGTTAAAGAACTCGATGCGCGAGAGGAAGAATTTAAAAAGAGGATGAAAGAATGGACGAAAAGAAAAGAGGAGGAAGAATCAAGGATTAACGAATTGGAGCAGCGCAAAGAGGCGTTGATTGCCGAGCTTGAAGGGTTAAAAAGACAATTACGCACCATTCATGAGAATTTGAATGCGCTGGATGTTAAAAAGGATAAAGTAGCTATTGAGAGCATTGCTTTGAGCAGATATAACGAAGAGTTATCGGAACAGAAAGAGGAACTATTAAAAGAGATAGAAGAAATGGAGAGTGCAAGGGAATCGATAAATGCAGAGCTGAGAGAGATAGAAGAAAGATTAGCAAAGGGCAGTGAAGAGATATTAAAGATGGAGGAAGAACTGTGGAGAACAAGAGAATCGGCGAATGCAAAATTGAGGGAGATGGAGGAAAGAAAAAAAGAAGGTGAAGAGCATTCCTCTATGGTGTTTGAAATGCCTTGTTAGGTGGTGAGAATAGAATAGATGGAAAAAGACGTAATTGGAATTGATTTTGGCACGACCAATTCGGGTGCGGCGTTCATCGAATTTGATGAGCCAACAATTATAGAGAACGGCGATGGTGAGCATGTCACGCCTTCGGTAGTATATTTCAAAGAGGACGGAAGCGTGGCAGTAGGGAGTGCGGCAAAGCGGAATATGATTGCAAATCCTGAGCGCACCGTAAAGTCAATCAAGAGGTATATGGGCACTGACCATCCGATACAAATAGGCAGGGAGTCTTACCCACCCGAGTATATAGGAGCACATATAATAAAAAAACTCGTTCAGGACGCCGGGAAGCGAGTTGGGACTTCTTTTACTGACGCCATAATAACCGTGCCCGCATATTTCATGGACCCGCAGCGGCAGGCGGTTAAGGATGCAGGAGAGATAGCGGGCTTGAACGTGCTTGGAATATTAAATGAGCCAACGGCAGCCGCACTGGCTTTTGGGTTTGAGGAAGAAGAAGAACGAAGGATTCTCGTCTACGATTTCGGTGGTGGTACGTTTGACGTTTCGGTTCTCACCATAGGCGGGGTTTTTTTCGACGTTGACGCAACGAGTGGCGATAACCATTTGGGTGGCGACGACATAGATGCACGAATCGAGGAATTCATCCTGGATAAAATAAAAGAAAAGCATAAAATAGACCTGAAAAAGAACCGCGAAGCGAATAGGGGTTTGCTTCAATCGCTGAGAGAAGAAGCGGAACGAATGAAGATAGAACTGTCGAGCAAAGAAAGTGCACCGGTTAATTTGCCTTTTGTTGGCAAGGGTAAACGAGGCGCACCGATCGGATTCAGTTATGTGCTTTCGAGGCATGAATTTGACGGATTAATCGCGGATTTCGTTGAACGGACGAGGAAACCGATGGAACAGGCGCTTAACGATGCCGCACTTTGCCCTGAAGATATTGATGATATAATTCTGGTTGGTGGAACCACATACATATCCGCGGTAAAGGAGTTTGTGCGTGAGTTTTTTGGTAAAGAGCCGGAGCAAAAAGTAAATCCAATAGAAATAGTTGCACTTGGAGCGGCGGTTGCCACCCTGAAAGAAGGCGTAAAGGAGAAGGAGACACCGGGAAAAATAAGGCGACCGGTAGAAATAAGTGATGTCATCTCTCGCTCTCTCGGTGTTTTGACCTCTGACGGGACGGTTCCAAAGATTATTACGAGGAATACAAAGATTCCCATCAGGCAAACGAAGTTATATACAAATCCGTGGGACTACATGGATGAGGGAAGGATTGCAGTTTACCAGGGAGAAAGCATGTATCCGGAAGAAGAGGGCTTTTTGGGCGAGTTCTGGTTTGAAATAGACCCGAAACCGGTGGGCGAGTCAAAAATAGACATCTCGTTTGGGATGGGGGAGGAGTTTGGCATTTTGCACGTAACTGCGCATGACCACGACTCGGGGAATGAGCGAAAGGTAAAGATGGAAGCGGTTGGCAGGCTCACAAAGGAGGAAAAGAACAAGTGGATGAAGAAAATGCTGAAGATGCATGCGATAAAGGTACGAGTCGTGAACGTGGAAACAGAAGATACTCTCAGCTACTATCTCAATCCGAATGCGCATAATAGAGACGTAAGGAATGACCTGATGAGAAAAGGCATTTTAAGCAAAGAAATGGGCATTTTTTACAGGGATAATGAACTTGACGATGAACAGCGGGTTAAAGATGCAGGGATCAAGGATGGCTCAGGGCTGGAGTTAAGGCAAAAGCAAAAGGAGTGAAATGGCGGAAGAGAAGAAAGCGTATGACGAATGGATGCAACTTTACACGTGCGACGATCACCACTGGAAAGTTCCCGCACGATACATGGACAGGTCAAGAGTGGGAGGGCAGGAAAAAAAGCTCGGTAAGTTTGACAGGCTCTACCCTGGATGCGTAGATGACCTGTTTGAAGGGCTGCCGACCTATTATTGTGTGCTCTGTGTATCGAAAAACGATTCGCGGGAAGCGATTGAAAAAGCGTATGAACGAAAGAAGAAGTGCTCGGTTTATCCCGAAGAGGTGCTTGAAAGAGCCTACGAGATGCTGATCCACAAGGAAAAGCGCTCTGCTTACGATGAGATGATACGTGTTTTCATGAAAGTCCTGCTGGCATTCACCGCAAGTGAGAAGCGAGAAATAACAGGGGACCATGCGGATTGGTTAGAAAGGGAAAAAAAGAGTGTTACAATGGAGTACATCCTGGAAAACCGTGGTGCATGGCTTTACCTTTTCAATTACGGTGCACCCACATTTTATGAACTCCTGGGTGTAGATAAGGCGGAAATAGAAATCGGAGAAGTAGTAGAATGCAAAAACAAGAACAGGGACATTAGATTAGCAGAAGAGATTTGCAAAATAATAAATAATCCACAGCTAAGGTTTGAATACGATTTTATGCTTGGCGAGCTGAATGAAATTGTAGATGATGAATTAGAGAGGTTTCGAAGGGGAATGGGGATTTGGAAAGGCAGGGATGCGGCGTTTTTAATGGTGCTCAAATATCATGATTACTTAAATAGGTACGGGAAGACTATGGACGAGCATCTGGATTGGCAGGAATATACGGGAAATAAAACGTTTTGCAGCGTGTTAAACATCGATGCGGGTTCGATTCCAGCGGATAAACGAGAGGCAGAGAGTTTTATCAGAAATGCATACCGAGATAAAGAGAGAACGGAAGAGGTTAATCTTGCGTACAGCGTTTTAAAGAATTCTCGACTGCGAGAGGACTACGACTGGCTGTTAAAACATGGGAAGTGGCTGAGTAAGATGCACGAATTGGAT
>DAOUYX010000012.1 GCA_030665925.1 Methanosarcinales archaeon
CCTCCTTCACAAGCTCGGTTCCTATACCTCTTCTTCTGTATGCGGAATGCACTGCGATGGACACGATATGCCCTTGAGGATAAAAGATGATATAGCCAACGATTTCGCTCAGCCCCGTTCCTGTATCGTCATATTTGTATACCAGGAAATTATCGGGATACGCCTCTGCATAATACAAGAAGATAAACCTGTTGTAAGGCGACTTTGGGAATGCTTCCTCCTCTATTCGTAAAATTGCATCCAGGTCCGAATTTGCAAATTTGCGTATCATTTACCGTCTCCCAAACCGATAGTTTTGATAAATTATTCACTCAGAGGGTTAAGCTGAGGTCCTTTAGGCAATAGTAGAACTATGCTCCGATCTAAATTAATTTTTTATTATCCGCTCTATAATCATCCAACGTCCGCCTCTTTGAGGTTCCATCCGGAAACACGGTTATCCAGCCCCTTTTTACTCTGACTTTCCGTTCTCGCACGCAGCTCTTGCCTATCACCGAGTTTTTTATGTACCGGGCAACAATCGAATAAGCACGCTCGATCTCCTCGGGATAAGGATTCCGTGCTATCTTCTCATGGCTTAACTCCGCTCGGAATCTATTAATTCGATAATCTATCTCCCCTTTCTTGTCTATTTCGGATAAAAACCGGGCTATATTCTCTATTTCACGTTCATCCACAATTTCAGGTATAAATATCGTGTTCACCACGAGCTTTACCTTGCCATACGCATTTTGTATATTATCCAATATCCTTCGGTTTGAATAACCCGTGTACCATTCATGCAGTTTTTCATCCCACGCCTTCAAGTCAAATATGACCTCAGTTAAACCCGCTTCTATGAGTTCCTGCAAGTACGCATCGTCTAAAAGATAACCGTTCGTGTCCAGCACTATCCATCCAACAAATTCCTTCAGTTGTGATATTAGATCTACGAGGTACTGCCTGTTTAGAGTGGGTTCGCCACCCGTTATTACCACTTCTTCCAGTGCCGTATCGCCATAATAGTCACGTGACGAGTTCCGCACCAGGTTTATTAACTGCTCAACCGTCATCGGCTCGCCCACGGGATCGCGAGCAATGCTAAAACAGCCTCTGCATTTGCAGTTGCAGCCCGAAAGCGTGATCCAAGCTCGTGGCTTCAGCTCTGACAGCGTGATAAAAGGAACGTGTCTGTATCCCGGTCCATATCCGTCTGAGGCTGGCATTTATGTTTATTATATCTTATTTTTATCTCCCTATTTATTTTAGTGGTTGACAATATTCTCGAAAGAGAGAAGGAAAGGGCATAAAATGGAAACAGAGCGATTTTAACGCTTTCAAGACACTTCAACCCCACCGGGTTTTGCAATTATTGTCTCTGTTTTCATATCCGGATACACTCTAATCCATCTCTTCGTGTACTCTTCTCTTAGTTGTGGAGGAGCAAACTGCTGAACACAGGCTTTGCCCCCGGCAACATTTCTCAGGTATTTTGAAGCTGAATTAACAGCAAGGTGAATCTCGTCGTCACTTGGTCTTCTTGTTACTTTTTCCCTTGCTTCTCCGGGTGCAAACTTAACGACTTTATACCTGATTCCTGGGTCAATCTGCGCTAAAAAAGAAGCAATTCGCTCGATTTCTCCCACAGCTACAATCCCCGGCATCAAGACCGTTTCTACCCGGAAATCAATTTCGCTTTCACAGAGATGTCTCACAGCCTTAAGAATCGGGCGATTGGACATACCGGTGTACCACTGATGGATTGACTCATTGTATGCTTTTATGTCCAGCTTAACTTCGTCAAGACCTGTCGCTTTCAATTCCGTCACATAATTTCTATCTAATAAATAGCCATTCGTGGACAGCGTAATGTGTCGCACTCCGACACGCATTTTGAGATTCAGCGTGAGGTCACGCAAGAAGCCTCTGTCCAGCGTGGGTTCGCCACCCGTTATCACAGCCTCTTCCAGTGCCGTATCGCCATAATAGTTACGTGACGATTTGTTCACTAAGTTTATTAACTGCTCAACGGTCATCGGCTCGCCTACCGGATCGCGAGCAATGCTAAAGCAGCCCTTACAGGTGAAGTTGCAGCCAGAAAGCGTAATCCAAACTCGTGGCTTTAGCTCTGACAGTGACAGCGTGATAAAAGGAACGTATCTATATCCCTGGCCATATCCGCCTGAGGCTGGCATTTATGTTAATTATAGTCTTTCCAGTAATAAATTGCAATTGATAAACCACGAGTTTCACGGGATTAACCTAACCCAACACTTTCTTTCTTTTTTTGGTTGGGAGGGTTGATAAGGGGGGTCTGGCCCCTTATAAAAGCATCTCCTCCAATCCCATCAGCATCCCCGGATTCCTTTTCACGAGTTCCATCAACAATGCTCTTGTAGAAAGCTCCTCTATTTTTACATCCTTTAAAGAATGAGCAAGCGTGTTGAAGTCTTCGTCAGAGAGATTGAAGCAGAATTCTTTTGCTTGTAAACAGGTATCCAGCAACATTCCAAACTCGCTTCTCCATCGGGTATCGTATTCTGCCAAACGCTTCTTTGACACATCATTTTCCTGGATTGCTTTCGCGATGACCTCGCCTGCTATATCCCCGGCACGCATTGCATATAAGATGCCGCCGCCGGTTAACGGATTGACGTGCCATGCCGCATCGCCGACTAAAACGAGTCCATCAGCTACGCTCTCTTTGATCAGCCCGCCTAACGGCACTGCGCCGTACATCTCAGCTATTATCGTACCGTGTGGGAACTTGCTGCGTACGAAAGCCCTTAAATAATCAATTGCATGGTGCTGCTCGCCGGAGACATCGCCACAGATTCCAAGTCCGACATTTGCACAATCCTCACCTTTTGGAAATACCCAGGCATAGCCCTTAGGCGCAATGTCACTACCGAGGAAAAATTCTGAATAGTCGTTGTTTATCTCCACATCGCACATAAGGAACTCCGCGCATACACTGATCTCAGAAGGTCGCAGCCGCGTGTTAAGTCCTGCCCACCTGCCCACCTTCGATTCCACACCGTCAGCACCAACCACGACATCTGCATAAATGCGTTTATCTCCCTCCATGCACCGAGCTGAAACACCTTTGGCATAGCCATCTTCTATAATGAGCCCGTAAGCTTCTGTTTTGACCCCCACATCAGCACCTGCACGTGCCGCTTCGCTTGCAAGAGCCTTATCAAATAGTCGCCGTTCAAGCACATAGCCCACTTCCTCCATTTTCTCCCCGCCGGACATGACCACCTTCGTGCCATCAGGAGCGTAGATATTCGCACCTTTTACCTCCGCACATACCCATCTCTTATCGAAAGGAATGAACCGCTCGATCGCCTTGCTCACACCTTCCGCGCATTTCACGGGCACGCCGATCTCCTGATTCCGCTCGATTAAAAGTACATCTAAGCCATGTTCAGCGGCTTTCTTCGCCGTTATACTGCCCGCAGGGCCTGCTCCTATAACGACTACGTCGTACCGTTCCTCGTTCATTTATTTGTCAATCCCTATTTTATTTTGAAGCTGAGACTACGTCTGTCCATTCAACAAATAACTTATACTCTGCAAAAGATATAATTTAAATCCAAATACCTATTTAAACAGCCACCCATTATATCTCAATCATCCACCCAAAACCGGGTGGTCTTGCAGGAGGGTTCCGTAAAAATGACTCTGAATGTAGGCACAGGCATAGTAGAGAAAGCGAAGAGTGCAAGAGAATCATCGCTTAAATTGGCTACTGCCTCAACAGCGGAGAAGGATAAAGCCTTGCTGCGAATCGCAGATTCCATTGATAAAAATCGGACGGCGATACTGGCAGCGAATAAAAAGGATATTGAACTCGCTTCGAGCTTAGTAAAGGAAGGGAAGATGTCCAAAGCACTGCTCGATCGGTTGAAATTGGACGATTCAAAGATAGACGAGATCATAATGAGTGTGAGGGACGTTGCGAAATTAGAGGACCCTGTTGGGAAAACACTGTCCGCAATTGAGTTGGATACAGACTTAGAGCTCTTTCAGGTGTCCTGCCCCATCGGCGTAATCGGTGCGATCTTCGAATCTCGACCCGACGTGCTGGTTCAAATCTCCTCGCTCTGTCTGAAGACCGGCAATGCCGTACTGCTCAAGGGCGGGTCCGAAGCGCGCAACTCAAACGAAGCGCTGTTTGAGGTGGTGGCGAAGGCGTCATCCGAAGGTGGTGGAATCCCAGAAGGCTGGATTCAATTACTGGAAACGCGGGAAGACGTCAACGCGATGTTAAAATTGAATGATTATATAGACCTCATAGTGCCACGCGGTAGCGACCAATTTGTGCGGTACATTCAGGACAACTCCAGTATCATGGTTTTAGGGCATTCTGAGGGGATATGCCACGTTTACGTTGATCGTGATGCTGACGTGGCTATGGCGCGGGATATATGTTACGATGCTAAGGTTCAGTATCCCGCGGTTTGTAACGCTGCGGAGACGGTGCTTGTGGATTCTGCAATTGCACGCGATTTTCTGCCACGGATGGTCGAACGGTATCTAAAAGCCGGTGTTGAGGTTCGGGCATGTCCACGAACAATGGAACTCTTGGAAGGAAAAAGCGAGATAACACCCGCATCAGAAGAGGATTGGCGTACTGAATATAACGATTTAATCATCGCCATCAAAGTGGTTGACGGCGTTGACGACGCCATTGCGCATATCAACCGTTACGGATCTGGACATACCGACGCAATCGTCACGGAGAATAAAGAAACCGCGCTGAAGTTCATGCAGTTTGTTGATTCCTCCTCGGTAATGCATAACGCATCAACACGGTTCAGCGATGGTTTTCGGTATGGCAAAGGCGCCGAAGTTGGTATAAGCACGTATAAGGTGCATGCACGCGGTCCTGTTGGATTAGAAGGTCTGATTATCTACAAATATCTGCTGATCGGTAAGGGGCACACAGTGGCACCCTATGTAGGCACGGATGCGAAGGAATTCACGCATAAGAAACTGCCTAAGAGCTTTTATTTTTAGCCGTACATGCCCTCAGGCGGTCTTTTCTGCTCCTCCCCTATTGGTGGTGCGGGAATCTTACCGAATTGTTCCTCGTATGCCTTTATGTGCCGATCCAGCCAACTCAGCAGCGCCTTCGCCTGTTCCGGCGACATTGTTATCTCCGCTTGTAACTCCCTCAGTATTACCGGCGGTTCCTTGCCCGTTACCGTGCCCTCCGTGACATCCTCGTAGCCCTCCTGGTACACGATCATCTTGAATTCATACGGTGTATGCCCGCCGAATACGCCTGACGAATAAAATCGTTTAAAATCCGGATGTTTTTTAACCACAAATTTCGGTCTCGGTATTTGGTCCACTTTCAGTGCTCACCTCCTTACGTTTTTTAAGCCCAGCATGTAATGTATTCTATTACTATATGTTCATCTCATACTGAATTGACTATAAATAACTTTGGAGGTGCGACTCTAACTATCTATGACGGCAAAGCAGAATGCAGAAAGATACGATGTGGTGGTCATAGGCGATGTGTTCTGTGACATAACTACGATGCCAATTGCAGATTATCCAGAGCGCGACAAGCAGATAGGCTGTGAATTTATGCTCAAGATAGGGGGACAGGCAGGAAACTGCGCTGCTACATGTGCTTCTCTGGACTTAAAAACTGCTCTTATCTGCAAAGTCGGTAATGATATGCTTTCGCAATGGCTGCTATCAGAATTTAAAAAAGTAGGTGTTGACTGCTTTGTGAGGATAACAGAAAAGGAAGAGCTTCAGCGTCCCGGTATAACGGTAAGCATAGCCTTTGAAGATGGTAGTCGGTCAATGCTGTCCGATAGGGGCGCAAATGCAAACCTCAGGGAAGAAGACGTGAACTTCGAGTTTCTAAGGAAAGCCCGTTTCGTGATGCGTGCCGGTCACTGGAACACGGAAGGGCTCTTTCCGGCAAACAAGAAAATACTCGAGTTCGCCAAATCCACAGGTGCTTATACCGGCGTAGATATCGGATGGAGTGCTTATCTCGGGTGGACGGCTCACGCACGGCAAACCGTTTTTGATCTCCTTCCTTCTACTGACTTCCTTTTTGTTAACGAAGCGGAGATGCAAGGCTTAAGTAAAAAGAAAGGAAAGAGCGGAGCACGTGACTTGTTAGATAAGGGCTGCAAAAACGTGATTGTACATCGAGGCGCACATGGCTCCGCCTGGATAACCAACGAGTTCGGGATAAACTCTTCTGCATTTAACGTGGAACCGATAAGCCCAACAGGTGTAGGAGATGTGTTCAACGCAGGATTTATATACGCCGTTTTAGAGGGTAAAGAAGTAGAGGGATGTCTGAGATTTGCCAATGCCTGCGCTGCTGCGTATATAAGTACAAAAAGAAGAGGGAATGTGTTCCCCACAATAACAGAAGTGGAAAATTTGTATTATGAATAAGTAGGATGGAAAATAAAGATAAAGAATAAAATGGACGAGCAAATGGTACCAAAGGCGTTCTTCGTTACCTCCGGTGTGGGCATGGACCCTGAGTATGATAACGCTTTTGACCTCGCGTTACGGGATGCTGGCATAGGCGAATGCAATTTGGTTGAGGTGTCGTCTATTCTGCCCGCGAACGCAGTGGAAACGGAACGAAGTAGCGTGATGGTAACACCGGGAAAAATAACCTTCTGCGTGATGTCACGGGCTGATGGTAAATCGGGCGAGGTCATCGGCGCCGGTGTGGGCTATGGCTGGTTAGGAGTAGAGAACGAGAATGGGGAAGCAGAAAGAGAGTTTGGTATCGTCTGCGAGCATCACGGGCATTGTTCACGAGACTACCTGGCGGAGAAGGTACATGAGAAGTTATACAAGATGGCTGAAATTCGTGATAAGAAATTACTTGAAAAGGAACTTTTAGTGGAATCCTCAGAGGTGGAAAAGGGTAAATTCGGCTCGGTCGTCGTAGTACTGGTGTTCGTATTCTGATCCGAGATTACGAAAGATTTAAATGCTAAGATAATAGGTGTATAATAGGTTATCCATATAGAACGCTAAGAGGTGAGAAGAGAGTGGAGTTAGAGGATTTACCCGGTGTTGGACCTGCAATCGCGGAGAAATTACGTGAAGGCGGTTTTAATTCGTTAGAGGCGATAGCAGTAGCGTCTCCTGCTGAGTTAGTAGCTGCGGCAGAGATCGGGGAAGCAACAGCGGCGAAGATAATAAATTCCGCACGGGAAGCCGCGGACATCGGCGGGTTTGAGACCGGTGATAAGATATTGGAACGGCGAAAGGAGGTAGGGAAGCTCACTTCCGGATCTCAATCGCTGGATACGCTATTAGGCGGAGGGCTCGAGACGCGATCATTAACCGAGTTTTACGGTGAATTCGGCAGTGGTAAGACACAGATAGCGCATCAACTCGCAGTAAACGTGCAGTTACCGCTGGAGAAGGGCGGATTAAACGGTTCTGTTATAATAATAGAGACTGAGAACACCTTTAGGCCAGAAAGAATAAAGGATATGGCAGAAGGTGCTGAGCTTGATTACGAAGAAGTTCTTAAAAATATACACATCGCACGTGCATACAATTCGAATCATCAGATACTGCTGGTAGATAAAGCTGAGAAGCTTGCGGAGGATTTGAAAGAGACGGAAAAGCCCGTGCGGCTGCTGATAATAGACTCGGCAACTGCTCATTTCAGAAGTGAATATATAGGAAGAGGCACGTTAGCTGACCGGCAGCAGAAGATAAATAAGCATCTGCACGACACGCTGCGGTTTGGCGACCTTAATAACGCAGTGATAATGATAACGAACCAGGTGATGGTGAAACCAGATGCCTTCTTCGGCGATCCTACACGGCCTATAGGAGGTCATGTATTGGGGCACACCGTTACGTTTAGATTGTACCTGCGTAAATCAAAAGGTGAGAAAAGAATAGCACGATTGGTTGATTCACCAAACCTCCCGGAAGCAGAGGCAGTATTCTCCGTATCGTCAGTAGGAATTCGAGATTAGCCTATTCCTCACCAGCCATTTCTAACTCGTCTTTGCAACTCTCGCATACCATAAGCCCACCTTTCATCACCAGGTAATGAGAGAAGCTACCGCATTTTTCGCATATACCCTGATCCACACTTTCGCCCTCTACGTGCAACGTTTCTCTTTCCACATTCATCTCTATTAGTTCAGTCAGTATCGAGTTTATCTCTGACGAAACAGATAGTATATCTACATCTGCGACTATCCCCACCAACTTGCCGTCCTCAATTACCGGCATCTTTCTTATTCGTCCCTTCGCCATTTTCTTCGCTATAACTGATACGCGGTCGTTAGGAGATGCGGTTACCAAGGGCGTAGTCATTATGTCCTTTAATTTCACCGTGCTCGACTTTATGTCCTTACTCACCAGCTCGCTGATTATATCCCCTTCTGTAACTATTCCCACCGGCTCTTCACGATCAACCACGATGATACTATCCACCTTGTGTCTCCTCATCAGCTTCGCCGCTTCCAGCACGGTTAGATCTCTATCCCCCTTTACGACCTCCCGTACCATTACTTCCCTCAGCGGTATATCGGTCTCCATCTGTCCTCAACAATTATAATTAGAGAAAGCATGATTTAAATAAAATACAATACTGTTGAGGTGTGGAATGAAATACGTGATTTTAATAGGAGATGGAATGGCAGATTATCCACTCCCTGAACGTGGTAACAGAACGGCGTTACAGATCGCATCCACGCCGAATCTCGATTTCATCGCTACAGGTGGGAGGTGCGGCTTGGTAAGAACAATACCGGAGGGAATGCATGCCGGAAGTGATATTGCCACCCTCTCTATTCTTGGATACGATCCCGCGAAATATCATACGGGCAGAGGTCCGTTAGAAGCGATGGCAATGCGCATGCCCCTTAATGAGGGGGATATTGCATTTAGATGTAATCTTATAACAGAGAACGAAGGGATAATAGAGGATTTCAGTGGCGGGCATATAACAACCGCGGAAGCGAAAGCGTTAATAGCGGCGCTTAATGAAGAATTTAGCGATAAATTTGTAGAACAAGGGTGGGAACTTACCTTTTATGCCGGCGTGAGCTATCGAAATATTCTGGTTATCAAATCTCGATCAAACGATTTGAAGTTCCGCGAGGGAAAGGAAATAGGAGGTGCACCCCCTCACGATATAGTTGGTGAACCTATCGAAGAGTACCTCCCGAAAGAGGATATTTTGAGGGATGTCATGCTCGCCTCGAAGGAAGTATTGGATGCGCACGAAGTCAATCGGAAAAGGCAGGCACGTAACGAGAAGAAGGCGAATATGGTATGGCTCTGGAGCGGCGGTAGGAAGCCCGTAATGCCATCGTTTAGCGAGCTGTATGGAGTGCAGGGCTCGGTGATTTCGGGTGTGGATCTTATAAAAGGAATTGGAAGGTGCGTGGGTCTTGATGCGATAGACGTGCCTGGCGCTACGGGATATTTTGATACGAACTATAAAGGCAAGGCGGACTATGCACTGCGCAGCTTGGCGGGAAATGATTTTGTTCTGGTTCATGTTGAAGCGCCGGACGAAGCCGGGCATCTCCGTGATATAGATTTGAAAGTAAAGGCGATAGAGGATTTCGATGCGCTGGTGGTCGGCACCGTGCTGAAAGGGTTAGAGGCGGAATTTGCAGATGCTGAAGAGGGCTACCGGATATTGGTCATGCCTGACCACTACACGCCGGTGTCGGTGGGGACGCACACAAAAGAGCCGGTGCCTTTTGCGATCTACAATTCGCGGGCACGAAGTGAACAGAAAAGGGTAGGGGGTTTTGATGAGCAGTTCGCACGGAAGAGTACTGTGGGTGTGCTGGACGCGCGAGCACAAGAGTTGATGCGGCTATTCTTTATTTACCAATAGTCATCGTGCAGCCCTTATCGGTGAATTCAACGTCCAGCGTAAACCCTAAATTCTCTGCTACTCGTCTGAAATACCCGTTAATGCAACCGGAGCAATGCTGCTCCTTCGTTATTGGCATGCCCTTCTCTACGAGTTGCAATGCCGCCTCCAGGTTACTGCATCTCTTCATAGCGAGTATCGCTTTTTCTGGATTGCCCGTGACTTCAACCTCACTGCCGAAGACGTTCTTGTTTACGATGGCATAGTTCATTGCGAACTTCAAAGGATCGTCAACGCCCCGCTCTTTCATATCTGCGGCACAGCCTTTCGCCGCTTCGGCATTCAACTCTTCCAGCGCTTCCGGACCTAATTTCCGCATGATAAACCCCATTGGACCCATCATCGCACCGAGCCACATTTCCATAAACAGCTTCTGCTTCTCTTCTTCCGATAACGTTGGGATTTCCATTTTTCTTTGTATATAAAGTATAACTGCTTTCTCTTTAAGACGCAGATTAACACTGATTTACACGGATTTATTTCGGGTGAAGAACAAAGTTGATTTTTATCATCTGTGTTAATCTGTGTCAACAATTTAGGTTTTCTCGTCCCCGATCGCTCCCAATGTAGCAGCGGCATACCTGCAACTTTGAGCTTCATGTCTATTTAATATTTCTATCAACTGTGGAACTGCTGGTTTGCCAATAGACACCAATTCATCTCTAATTTCGTTTAGTTCCTCTTCCCTCGCCCTCGAATATTCCATATCGTCATATTTCGTTAGTTCTTTGATCAGCCTTTTAAGCTCTTCTTCTTTTTTTTCCGGCGTTTTACCTTTTTTGGACATTGTGCGCACCCCAAACTCTTCATTTTCTCCAAACTTTTATAAACTTACAGTATTCGTTTACCGCCGAGATAACGGAGAGCGCTGAGATGACGAAAATGATTTCCCGGGCTCTTCTCTGTGTTCTCTGCGGGCTCCGCGGTAAACAAGTACAATTTACAGTTCACTTCTTTAAAACGCCCAGAATGTTAGCATTCGATTTTTTTATCACCTTTATAATTCGCTTCTTTCTCTTCACCTCGCGTTCCAAGTCCCCTAAGCTCTTTTTCACCTGCCCTTCCTTCTCCTGTCTCGCCTTTTCGTCCTTCTCCAAATCCGTCTTTTGCCTATTTAACGACTTAAGGACTTCTTTCTTCGCTGGCCCGCCCTTCACCCGCCGCTTCTGAACGTTTGACGTGACGTTCAGTGCTTCTTTTACTTTCTTCTCCGTGAGCCCCTTCGCACTCAGTTTTTGCTCGGTGATCTCCACTGCGATGTCGTCTATCTGCCGAAGTATCTCAGCCACAAACGCCTTTTCCGAGTCCTTATCCTTCAGCAAATCCCAATTTTCATCTTCTAAAACCGGAGCTAAGGAAGCTACGATTTTATGCGCCGTTCTGAACGGCAGACCCGTCTCTCTGACGATAGTATCAGCCAGCTCAGTTGCAGCCGTGAATCCAAATGGTGCCTGCTTCTCCAGCTCCTCCTTCTTCACTTCCAGCCCTTCTATCATACTTTTCATTACGGCTACCGAAGCGGTCGTGGTCTTCGTGGCTTTTAGCAGATGCGGCGTGGTCTCTTGCAAATCGCGATTGTATGAGTACGGCAACGCTTTGCAGATAGAGAGCACGCTCATCAAACAGCCGTAAACCGTGCCTGCTCTCGCACGCACAAGTTCTGCGTAGTCCGGGTTTCGTTTCTGTGGCATTATCGAACTTCCGGTCGCATACTCCGCAGGAACACGAATGAAATCGAATTCCGAGGTGCTCCACAGTATTAGCTCTTCTGCAAGCCTGCTCAGATTGGTCATCAGGTTAGAACAACACGAAACCGTCTCGATGATGAAATCACGCGTGGATACCGCATCCATAGAATTCTCCAGCACCGAATCGAACCCGAGAAGTTTCGCCGTTCGCTCCCGATCTATCGGAAAGCCCGTGGAAGCGAATGCTGCGGCGCCCAACGGACTGACGTTTGTACGTTCGTAGGCGTTTATAAGCCGTGCGAAATCGCGAGCGAACGCATCGGCGTGTGCTAAGGCATGATGAGCGAAGGTAGTTGCTTGTGCATGCTGCAAATGCGTATAACCCGGCATTATGGTATCAACATGCTCAGCCGCTTTTTCGAGTAACCCGCTTCTCAATCCATTCACCGCTTCCATCAGCTCGAACAGCTCGGTACGAAGCGCTATTCGTATGCACGTTGCCACTTCGTCATTCCTCGACCGACCGGTGTGCATCCTTCCGCCGACTTCCTCGCCTATTTCCCGTATCACTACCGATTCGACCGCCGTGTGTACGTCCTCGTATGTGGGAAGTTCGTGTTCGATAAAATCCTCTTCCCTCTCCGCTATGGTTGTTAAGCAGTTCAGAATAGCCGCCGCTACATCCTTCTTTATTATCCCTCGCTCTTTCAGCATCACTACATGCGCCTTGTCAACGAGGAGATCTGCAGGAAATAGCCACCTGTCTGCTTCTAAGGATAAAATAAAATCAATTTTATTCCCTTCTTCCTGCTTCGTCATGTTCTTCTCCCCTTTTTCAACCCCGCTTCTTAAAAGTAATCTTAAGAGTACGCGACCATCGAATCATAAGCTTTATATATCATCACTGATGCTTTTAATTTACCTTTTTATTTGCCCATCCAACTCGTTCATTCATCTTAATCAATCACTCATGCCAATCGCCATCAAATACCCCCGCGCTCGTTCTGTCTTTGGATAGCGATTGACGAGTCGCCAGAAATCAGGCCCGTGTCGTGGCACTTTCAAGTGCGCGAGTTCGTGCACCACAACATAATCATGAACGAACTGCGGCATTTTCAGTAAGCGGTCTGAAACCCTGATTGTTCTGTTCCTCGTGTTGCAAATCCCGAACGTGCGTGCGTTCTGCTCGGTCGTATAACTTATTCGTGTCCATGAGAGTTCACCGCCGAAATACCGTCTGTTGAATTCACGCGCACGCTGTTCCAGTACTTCATCGGCATTATTCTCCGTAAGTTCCCTCTTACGACGCCGTGCCTCAAATCGCTTCTTCGCCCACTGGACGTACTTGAATTCTTTCTCTCGTGAGAGAGCCGCCGGTAGGTATAAGTGAATAACCCCATCCACTTCTCGTGCACTTATCGTTTTCTTTCTTCTTTGACTCCGAATTATCTTGACATCCATCCTTCTTTACTTGAATCGTTCTGTTCAAGGGCCGTGACGTGCCCACTGCGGAACTACCGCATCAGGAAACGCATCTATTCGTGGGAGATACGGCTTAATGTCGATTATTGGAGCGCCTTCAAAAGCATCGAGCCCTTTCACCGATAAAATATTCCCTTCCAGTTTCACCAGTTCCACTACGCACAATCCGATAGAAGTCGGTCTGCTTGGACTCCTGGAGGTGAACACGCCCACTTTTGGGTTTCCCGCACGCCCCATTGGAATTACTTTTAAAACCCTCCTTCTCTCCTCGGTAGCTCGTAAATGGAACCAGTAGAGGATGATAATATGCGAGAAGGTATCCAACCCTTCCAAGCCCTCACGAAATTCATCAAAAATTCTTACCTTTGATACTCCCCTTTCGTTCGCCTTCTCCACCACACCAATGAACTGCAACATGCTTTTACCTGAAGGACGAAGAGAGCAGTGCTCCGCCCACTGCACCGATGTACTGTGGATACCGAGGCACAATGACATCAAATCCCAGCACGTCGTCCATCGCCACCGGCACGCCCTCCACCAATGCAGTACCGCCAACCTCTATCGCAGGCTGTCTGAGGTCTATTTCCTGTAACAACTGTTCTTTCACCTGCTCCACGACCGAATGGCATGCAGCAGCCGCAACGTCTTCCTTTCGTGCTCCACTCGATAACGCCGATACGAGGTCCTGAATACCAAAAACGATGCAGTAACTGTCCGTCTTCACTTTGGTATAATCTCCTTCTAACGCTAACTTCCCCATCTCTACTACGTCCACACCCAGTCTACGTGCCACCATCTCCAGGAATCTTCCCGACGCGCCAGCGCATATCCCGCCCATCGTGAAGTTATCGGGAATGCCGTCATTCGCAGTAATTATCTTGTTGTCCATACCGCCGATGTCAATGATCATGGCTTCGCCCTTCTCGATGCCCGCGAGATACATCGCCGCCTTCGAGTTCACGGTCAGCTCCTCCTGCACTAAGTCCGCCTTGAAATGCTCGCCTAATGGGTGCCTGCCGTAACCTGTGGTTCCCAGCGCTTCTATGTCCGCCCGTTTCACGCCTGCGATCTCCAACGCCTTTGCAAATACTTTTTCCCCCGTTTTTACCACATCCCGTGAAGGTGACCACGTCGCTCCCAACACCTCGTTGTCCTGCATAATCGCCGCCTTTGTGGTCGTCGAGCCGGAATCAATGCCCGCAGTAAGCCCTTCTTGCACCTTCCGCTCCAATACCCATCTCCTTCTCACTATCGTAACCAGCGCTTCCATTCGCGTTAACAATTCCCCCGCCTTTGTCCGATCCGTAAAAGGATACATAACAATGGGCAGATTTGTCTTCTCCTGTATTATTCGCCGGATTTCCGTCCGTATAACCGCTCCTCGCGGACATTTATGACAGCCGGCAACGAATACCGCGTCAGCATCGCTTAGCCCTTCGGACACGGCGTAGCCTCGTGCCAACGCCACACTTAATCCCAAGCTGGTCTTAAAGTCGTAGCCAAATTCATCCACCTTCTCCTTTACATAGTCCAGATCAACTTCGGGCACGAAGATCTCTGCACCCACTTCTGCCGCAGCCTTCTCTATCTCTTGCTGCACGTTCCCGTAGATTGTACCGCAGGAAACCTGCGCTATTCTTATCCCTTCCTCCTCTTCTCCTTTGGCCTTCTTCGTCTTCCCCATAATCTCTAAAATAGAATAGCCGGATTCTAATTAAACATTACGCTTTTTTTTTCACAGGCAGCCGCTCACTATCGCCCGACAATGATTTTTAGCACCATTCACCAAGGGACCTGCTTCCGCCCTATCTTAAAGCCGATGTAATTGGTAAGCAGATGCAACAGCGGAGTGATAACAATAACCGCGAGGATCACATTCAACGAGAAGGATTCGATGAACCACGCTCGTGCGAACAGGAACAAAAGCAGCCAAGCACCAGCCACGAAGTCCAGTTGATCTAATAGAGGAAAAGGTGCACCTCTTTGTAGCCCAACCCGCCGCTTTATGAAACTCCCCAGCAGGTCTCCAAGCATTGCACCCGCAGATAAGCAAAATAAGGTCACTAAAAAGAAGGGGAAGACGCCGAAAGAAGGCAGATTTAAATTTCCGCCCAAAAACAGATGCTGAACGATGCCGACGAGGAAACCGCACGCGAAGCCCTTTACGAGACCTTCATACGTCTTTCCATCACCCAGCAATCTACTCTTACCCCAGTAGATACCCCGATCTATGGGCGTTTTACCGCCAAAGAACGCAGCACTCGGATTCGGTACGTACGCTGGCAGCATCAGCCATACTGCGACAATGATAGTATCTATAATCATGGTACGTTACCAGTGTGTTACTTTAGTTACCATAGTAAACACCGATTTTTATGCTTTTGTAACATCACCGAATAGGTGATTTTGTAAAGAGCACTTCGTCATATTCCGCCGCAACGACGCCATTAGAAATGGTATGCCTAACCGTGCCGGGAAATTCATAACCCTCAAAGGGCGACCACCCGCATTTGGTATATAAACGTTCGCTGCTGATTTTCACTCGCTTCTGCGTATCTAAAATCGTCAAATTTCCCTTTTTCCCTACTTCTATACGACCCCTATCGTTCAATCCTAGAAATAGAGCGGGATTATACGCGCATACCCGTGCTATAAGTGTCGGATGGACGTCACAACGTACGATTAACCAAGCTACGAAATTGCCGTACGTATCCAAATTAGGGACGCCGGCAGGCGCATCTAAAATATCACGTGCTTTCTCCTCCTTCGTATGCGGTGCATGGTCAGTCGCCAGAAAGTCTATTCTGCCTTCTCTAAATGCAGTCAGCAACCGCTGCCTATTACCTTCCGTTCTCAACGGTGGATTCATCTTTAAAAACGACTTTTTAGCCAGTACATCGTCCCTATTAAAAAACAGATGATGCGGCGTGACTTCGCAATGAACGTTTTTGTATCGCTTTATGAGATCAACCGTATCGTAAACGGAGACGTGTGCGATGTTGATTTTAATGCCGCTTAAAGCCGAAGCGGAAGATAAAACGTTCCTGACCGCAGACAATTCCGCTTCATCAGGTCTCAGCTCGGAATGGAATTCTCCCCTCGCTTTTAATTTTACTTTCCTCTTGTCTATAATCCCCTGGTCTTCACAATGAATGACGGCGGGCTTGGAAGTTGCTTCTACAGCCTTAAGTGCTTTTGGTAAGGTTCCCTCACCTATTAGCAATCCACCAGTCTCCGCAAGGTATATTTTATACGCCACGACCTCTTTCTGCATCTCTGCAAGTGTACTCAGATTGGATTCCGCAACACCACCGTAGAAAAGGATGTCAAGCAAGCCTTTTGACTTAGCGCGTGCGAGCTCCTTCTTTTCTCTTATTCGCGCTGCATTTATGCCGGGCAAAGGAGTATTTGGCATGTCAACCACAGTTGTTATACCGCCGTGCAGCGCAGCCGCAGTACCGGACTTAAAATCTTCTTTATAATCCCATTTATGACTACTATCTTCTCTTAAATGCGCGTGTAGATCAATGAATCCGGGAAAAATAAGACATCTTCGAGCTTCTATTTCCCGCT